>NZ_JAJCGR010000039.1:0-26828 GCF_020553125.1 Blautia sp. MSK20_18 | reverse complement strand
TTAAGAATTGATTCAAAGAGTTTGATTAACGATCAACAAACATGTATGTAGTTTTTAAGGTACAAACCTTAATTAAATATTTAAGTAATCCTCCTTAGCTCAGTCGGTAGAGCATGCGGCTGTTAACCGCAGTGTCGTTGGTTCGAGTCCAACAGGGGGAGTTTTTTTGTTTCCTGTAAATGTAACAGTTTATGGGATTTTTTTATGCTTGATCTGCGACAGGATAAGGATGTAAAAACGTGCAGATATAAATAAGATACATTTATATCTGCACGTTTATTTTTGTAACTACAAATAGAAATATTGACTGTTAGAGATAATCAATAAATTTATAAAGCTATGACAGAGAAATTCCGGCTTATCGAATGAAATTAGTCATGATCTTCTGCTCTGTTTCCGGAGCGTCGATACCGGCCTTTTTACCGGCTTCAATACATTTTAACAGCCATGCCATGTTATTGCCTAACGTACGCATGATCTGGAGGCCTTCAGCGTCTTTTCTGACGTCATCCGGGGTATTGCCGTGAACCATTGTCCAGTAGTTTCCGGACACGACAGGCATCTGATGATAGGTAAAGTATTTGATCAGAACATCCAGAGTAGCAGTAGTACCGGCACGTCTTGCGGAAGCAACAGCTGCGGCAGGCTTGTGGATCATATCCTTTCCGGCCTTGGAAGCGAATTTATCCATGAATTCGATGATCTGTCCGGAAGGAGAAGCCCAGTAAACCGGAGAACCAACAATAAGGGCGTCAGCCTCTTTCATAATGGCAGCTGCGGCAGCAACGTTTTCCTGAGAAGGATCCCCGGCCTGGAAGATTTCTGCCTCCACACCGTTCTTCTTTAAGGTTTCTGCGATCTCTGTAAGAGCTGTATAAGTGCAGCCTTCTTTGCGAGGACTGCCGTTGAGTAATAAAACTTTCATTATTGTCATCCTTTCATATGATTTTTTAAGTCATCATACTTTCAATTATATACAGAGAAAAAATAATGTCAATGTTTGAAAAAAACAGAAAAAATTTTTCCGGGTAGGGTTTGAGAAAGGAAATACAAACCCTTAGAAAGCCCATTTTATAAGGCTTTTCGGCCTGTTTTCCGGCTTTGTAAAAAAAATTGAAATTTTTCAAAAAAAAGCTTGCAATTATAAAAAAGGTATGGTATTATTTAACTCGTCGCTGAGGGAAATACAAAACAGCGAAACAAAAAAAAGAAATATGGCTCCATGGTCAAGCGGTTAAGACACCGCCCTTTCACGGCGGTAACAGGGGTTCAAATCCCCTTGGAGTCACTTAAAACTAAACTGGATATTCATTGACTCGATTCAACATTTGGTGTTTAATACGCCGATGTGGCTCAATTGGCAGAGCAGCTGATTTGTAATCAGCAGGTTATCGGTTCGAGTCCGATCATCGGCTTTTTGGACCTTTAGCTCAGTTGGTTAGAGCAACCGGCTCATAACCGGTCGGTCCTGGGTTCGAGTCCCCGAAGGTCCATTTTAAAAGTTTTATATTTTGTATGGCCCAGTGGCTCAGTTGGTTAGAGCGCCGCCCTGTCACGGCGGAGGTCGAGAGTTCGAGTCTCTTCTGGGTCGTTCATATTTGGGGTCTTAGCTCAGCTGGGAGAGCATCTGCCTTACAAGCAGAGGGTCATAGGTTCGAGCCCTATAGGCCCCATTTTTGAACAAATTAATTGAATATGCGGGTATGGTGGAATAGGCAGACACAAGAGACTTAAAATCTCTCGGGGGCAACTCCGTGCCGGTTCAAGTCCGGCTACCCGCAGTATCAGTAAGATTCCTTTTTAGGGATCTTTTTTTGTATCATAAAATTTATTGATGAAAACGGGAAAATATTCCTAGCTTATTGGTAGGGATATTGACAAGGCTATTTTCCCATGATAGAATCCTGACAGTTGTAAACAAATCGGACAGATATAAAAAATATATCCGTTGTCAGTATAAATATACATGGAAAGAATATAAGGAGAAGTCAGAAAATGCTGAATCAGTTTTCAAGAACAGAATTATTAATCGGAAAAGAAGGAATGGAAAAGCTGAAAAATTCCAGAGTCGCAGTATTCGGAATTGGCGGTGTTGGCGGATATACGGTGGAAGCACTGGTCAGAAGTGGCGTAGGTACCCTGGATCTCATTGATGATGATAAAGTATGCCTCACCAATATCAATCGCCAGATTTACGCAACAAGAAAGACCGTAGGGAAATATAAAGTTGACGTGGCCAGAGAACGTATTCTTGAAATTAATCCGGATGCAGTTGTAAATATCCACAAAACATTTTATGTGCCGGAGACAGCGGATTCCTTTGATTTTTCCCAGTATGATTATGTAGTCGATGCGATCGACACTGTAACCGGAAAGCTGATGCTCGTAGAGCAGGCAAAGGCTTCAGGAACACCGATCATCAGCTCTATGGGGGCCGGAAATAAGATGGATCCAACAGGTTTTATAGTGACAGATATTTATAAAACGTCCGTCTGTCCCCTTGCAAAGGTCATGCGCCGCGAACTGAAAAAAAGAGGAATCAAAAAACTGAAGGTGGTTTACTCACAGGAGAAGCCAATGACTCCAATTGATGATATGGCGATCAGCTGCAAGTCTCATTGCATCTGTCCTCCGGGAACAGAAAGAAAATGTACTCAGAGACGTCAGGTACCGGGAAGTAATGCCTTTGTGCCTTCCGTAGTGGGACTGATCATTGCCGGTGAGGTTGTAAAGGATCTTATTAAATAAAAATTGGATCATTCTGTGTTACTGAGAACGGAATGAACAGTAATCATTCTGTAAGAACAGATATTGCATGTATACTTATATTGTGCAATATCTGTTTTTTTGTGATAAAATATTTTTTACAGATAGTTTTGTAAATAAAAGAGAAGGACAGATAAAGTATGGGGATCGTTGAAAAATTTATAAAAGAAGGACAGCTGACAAAGGAAGAATATCCGGAACTTCTGCATTTATACCAGGATCCGGATGCGGTTCGTCTGCTTCGGGAAGAGGCTGTCCGTATACAGAAAAAATATTTTGGAAATAAAATATATACAAGAGGTCTGATAGAATTTACCAATTATTGCAGAAATGACTGCTATTACTGCGGGATCCGCCGTTCTAATAGGAATGCCAGCCGTTACCGCCTTACAAAGGAAGAAATCCTGCAGTGCTGCGAGAATGGCTATGAGCTGGGATTTCGGACATTTGTGCTCCAGGGAGGGGAAGACCCATGGTTTAATGATGACCGGATGGTTGACATTATCCGGTCCATCAAACAGGGATATCCGGACTGTGCGATCACGCTGTCCATTGGGGAGAAATCAAAAGAAAGCTATCAGAGATTTAAAGATGCTGGAGCAGACCGCTATTTACTCCGTCATGAGACGGCCAGTGAGGAACATTATCGTTATCTTCATCCGGAGAGTTTAAGTCTTGCAAACCGTAAACAGTGTCTTTATACCCTGAAGGAACTGGGATATCAGATAGGTGCCGGATTTATGGTAGGTGCGCCGGGACAGACGCTGGAGTATCTGGCGGAAGACCTTGTTTTTCTTAAAGACCTGAATCCGCATATGGTGGGGATCGGACCATTTGTCCCGCACCATGATACGAAATTTGCAGAGGAACCGGCAGGAAGTGTGGATCTGACACTGTTTCTGCTGTCTGTCATCCGGATCCTGCTTCCACAGGTACTTCTTCCGGCAACCACAGCACTGGGGACCCTGGACCCCAGAGGCAGGGAAAAGGGTTTTCAGGCGGGTGCAAATGTAGTAATGCCCAATCTTTCTCCGGTGAAGAACCGTAAACAGTATGAGCTTTATGATAACAAGATCTGTACAGGCGAGGAAGCAGCAGAGTGCAGAGGGTGCCTTACCAGACGTGTGGAGTCTGTAGGCTATGAAATCGTTACAGACCGTGGAGATTCCCCGATGACAGATTGACACGGGGTACAAAATACTTTCTTTTTTCAGCGATTTAAGGTAAAATATCAGTAAGATCAGATTGCTAAAAAATTAACAGCTGGTCAGAAATAAGCGGAATTTTCCTGCAAAGCGGAATGCAGGAAAAATGATGGAGTGCGTAAAATATGGAAAAATCAGAAAATGCTGTGCGGAGCAGACTTCTGGAAGCGGGGAAGGAAGAATTCAGAGACAGGGGATTTCTGAAGGCTTCTCTTCGTGCGATCTGCAAAAAAGCAGAGGTGACTACGGGAGCGCTATATTTCTTTTTTGAAAGTAAAGCAGCTCTTTTTGAAGAAATCGTGGAAGAGACGGTAGAGGATCTGAAGCGGATCATGGGAGACTTTACGGATCAGGAAAAACAACTGCATCCGGAAGAATATGACAGGATACTTATGGAATTTATCTGGGAAAACAGGGACATCGCAAAAATCCTCATAGATGGAGCTGAAGGTACCAGATATGTGAATTTCCGTGAGGATGCCTGTACGAAAATGGAGCAGATCCTTAATGAACGTTTTCAAAAGGAATGTGGACAAGAAGTTGATCACGAGCTGGTACATATCCTGGTACAGATGAAATTTCAGGGATATTGTGAACTGCTCCGGGGAAACTGCTCCAGGGAAAAACTCCTGGAAATTTCCAGAATTCTGCAGATATGTTCCAGCCAGTGCCTTCTGGCAATTGAGGCAGAACTAAACAGAAAGCATTAAAAACCATTGCTCATTCTCCTAAAGTATGTTATGATTAACTTGGTTAGTTTTAACAAACCGAGGGAGGTGTAAATAACGTGAGATCAAATGAATCATCTGAAGATTATTTGGAAACAATCCTGATCCTTGGAAACAGGAGCTCTCTTGTAAGAGCTGTGGATATCGCGGCAGAGATGGGCTTTAAGAAACCGAGTGTCAGTGTTGCCATGAAGAATCTTCGCCAGAAAAATCTCATCACAGTAGCCGACAACGGAGATATCCGTCTGACAGAGGACGGACATAAGATTGCCGATAAGGTATATGAACGTCATCAGCTGATCTCTTCCTGGCTGATGATACTGGGAGTCCAGGAAAAAACAGCGATTCATGATGCCTGCAGGATCGAGCACATAATCAGTGAGGAGAGCTTTCAGGCATTGAAAAAGGCAGTTTATGAGCTGAGGGAGCAGCAGGCTGTGCTCCATGGAGAAACCGCGGATCAGGTTTGATCCCTGCAGCAGAAGCTATCAGGAATTGACAACTGAAAAAATAAGAATATAATGGAAATCCAGGTTATGAAATGGAGGATACCAAAAGATGAAATTACTTTTTATACGACATGGAGACCCGGATTACACAATAGATTCCCTGACCGAAAAGGGCTGGAAGGAAGCGGAATTTCTTTCTGAAAAGATCGCAGCTCTTGATGTCAGGGATTTTTATGTTTCTCCGCTTGGAAGAGCAAAGGATACCGCATCCTGCACACTGAAGAAAAACGGAAGAACAGCTACAGAATGCAAGTGGCTGAGAGAATTCGACGTAAAGATCAGAAGACCGGATCTTCATGGGGAAAAGATCATTCCCTGGGACTGGCTTCCCCAGGACTGGACGAAGATCGAAAATTTCTACAGCTTTGACCGCTGGTGGGATAATGACATCCTGCGAGAGGGAAAAATGAAAGAAGAGTATGACTGGGTCACACAGAATTTTGATAAAGTTCTGGCAGAGCATGGCTATGTGCGGGAAGGACATTATTACAGAGCAGAAAAAGCCAATGAAGATACGCTTGTGTTTTTCTGCCATTTCGGTGTAAGCTGTGTACTCATCAGCTATCTTCTCAGTATCTCTCCGCTGGTGATGCTGCAGAATTTCTGTGCGGCGCCGTCATCGGTGAGCACCATTGTTACAGAGGAGAGGCGAAAAGGGATCGCGTCCTTCCGTATGAGCTCTTTTGGAGACATTTCTCATTTGTATGCGCATCAGGAGCCGCCGGCTTTTGCTGCCAGATTCTGTGAGACATATGATAACAAAGAGCAGAGACACGACTAAAAAGCGAAAGAAACGGCTGTAATATTTCGGTTTTTTCCGGAAGACCATGGTAAATAATGATCAGCAGGATTATTTTGGAAAATGATTAGACTTCGTTAATAAATTTTATAAATTTATTAGAAATTGTACAAATTTCTCTCACATTTATCCTGTATGATATAAACATCTTAAGAGAACAGAAGCTCTTAAGAAAAACTCTTTCCTTTCCCTAAAATATGTATGAAGATAAACCACCGTTCCATTGGCAAGACAGAGCCGACAGGACGGTGGTTTTGCATTGCAGAAAAAAACTGCCGAATGACAGAGGAGATAAAGATTTCCAATGTGTATCGGCAGCGTTTTTTTGTTGTCTGAGATTTATTGGATATACAGCTTCAGGCACAGCTACGGCCTGCGATAGCGGTTAAAGCAGGAATATATTTCCTGGATCCTGGGCATGGCATAACCGCATGGAATATAAGAGCCTTCCGAGAAGAAGGACAATCCCTGCCTTTTCAGCTGAGTATCCAGATAAGTGATGATCTCCGGCAGAGTACGTTTTCCGTCAATGAGATGTTCGCAGGCATATTTCAGAAGCAACGCCAAGGATGCAGTTTGCTCGGAGTCGATCAGCTGCTCCACATAGCGGAGATCCACTTCGGTTTTTCCAAGAGAAAAGCCATCTTTGCCGTGAACCTTGGTTTTCAGTCTTTCCGGCTGTCCGGGACGGCTGTGGCGGGATGGAGTCACTTTGGCCTTGGTCATGATGCGATGGCTTCCCGGAAGGCGGAATGCAGGGGCCTCAATGTCTGAGAGAGGATATTCCTGACAGAGCTTTTTGGTGACTGCTGTGATGTCCACCGGATGATAATTATCCATCTGGATCACAGTATCCGCAATATGGAAAAAAGCTCCGGAGCTTCCGGCAACCAGGATAGTGGAGATCCCTGCCTTTTCATAGAGATCCCGGGCACGTTCCAGAAATGGAGTGATGGGCTCCTTTTCCCGGCAGATCACCCGCTGCATGAAGGAATCACGGACCATAAAGTTGGTGGCAGAGGTATCCTCGTCAAGGAGAAAGACTTTACTTCCGGCCTCCATACTTTCCACGATACCGGCAGCCTGTGAAGTGCTGCCGCTGGCATCCTCTGTAGAAAAGCAGAGGGTGTCTTTTTTATTTGGAAGATCGTTGATAAAAAGAGAAATGTCCACATCTTTGATAAAACGGCCGTCCTCAGAGCGAAGCTTCTGAGCAGAAGGATCGGTAATGACATACTCCCGGCCATCACCGGAAATGTGATCGTAAATTCCCAGCTCCAGTGCGTTAAGTAAGGTGGATTTGCCATGGTAACCGCCACCTACGATCAAGGTGATGCCGCAGGGAATGCCCATGCCTGTGATGGTTCCTCTGTGGGGCAGATCCATGGAAACCCTCAGGCTTTCCGGAGAAACAAAAGGAACAGAATTTTTCATCGGGCGTGAAGAGATGCCGCTTTCCCTGGGGAGGATAGCGCCGTCACTGACAAAGGCAGCCAGAGAACGTTTTTTCAGCTCCTGACGGATAAATGCCTGATCTTCGGCAAGGCAGATGGCTTTTCTCAGCGCTTCCGGGTCAAGATTCCGGTAAAAAAATGCCTTGTGAATACAGACCGGAAGAAAATCGAAGAGGATTTTTTCCAGTTCGGGAGAGTTGATGGTTCTGCCATTGGCCGGGAAACCGATGAAAAAACGGGCAGTGATGCCTTTTTCCGTTATTTCACAGGCGGTACGTGCAAGAACCTCCTGACCACAGTGGCTTACTGAGATCAGGCCGCTTTTTCCGGAGCCTTTTGCACGGAAGGTATAACGGTTTACCTGCTGTTCAAACTGGCGGTTCAGAAAGTCTCCCAGTGTGATGCGGGTCAAGGAATCCTTATAATATTCTGCCGGAAATCCGGTGTCTCGGTGGGAAAGCTTCACACTGATGTGAGAGGGAGAGGCAAAAGGATCCCCCTGCACGTGGTCAATGGACAAAATATAACGGTCAAACTGGTATGCACCCCGCAGAGACTTGTATGCAGGATAGCTTTTGCGGTTGATGCTGTGAAGAAGCTCTTTTAGCTGAGCAGATGCTTGCATGTTGTTTCCTCCTTTGCCCTGTTGGAGCATACAGGTAAAGTCTACGGTGAAACAGAAAGCTTTCCGTGTGTGAGATACCTGAAAATTTTGGATACAGGGCCAATTCTTAAGAACTACTATAACGAATCATAAAGATTTTGTAAAGAATGGGAATTGCGGTGGAAATTCGTAAATGTTTGACCTATAATAGTAGACAGATTGCAGATAATATGATGAGAAACGGCAGCTGCCGGAAGCTATAAAGAAAGGTGGACCACTAAAATGGAAAGAAGAAATGCGTGGCTTTCTTATAAGGAAGCAGAAGAGACAGAAATGGAGAAGCTTGCGAAGGCTTACAGAGAATTTTTGGATAAAGGAAAAACAGAACGGGAATGTGTTGCAGAAATCGTGAAGGAAGCAGAGGCTGCCGGATATGAATCTCTTGAGTCGAAGCTCGAAAAAGGCGAGAAGATCAAGGCCGGTGACAAGGTTTATGCGGTAGGGATGAAGAAGATCGTTGCTCTGTTTCATGTAGGAACCGAAGAGCTTTCCGGAGGTATGAGCATTCTCTGTGCACATATCGATTCTCCGCGACTGGATGTCAAGCAGAATCCTCTGTATGAGGATACGGATCTGGCTTATCTGGATACCCATTATTATGGTGGCGTAAAGAAATACCAGTGGGTGACACTGCCTCTTGCCATGCATGGTGTTGTTGCAAAGAAGGACGGAAGCATTGTGGAGATCAGCATTGGTGAGGATGTGGAAGATCCGGTACTTTACATCACAGATCTTCTGATCCATCTTTCCGGAAAACAGCTCCAGAAAAAGGCAGCAGAGGTTATTGAGGGTGAGATGCTGGATATCCTGATCGGCAGCAGACCTCTTGCAGAGCTTCCGGATGATTCCAAAAAGGATGCGGTAAAACAGAATGTGCTGAAGATTTTAAATGAGAAGTATGGTATTGAGGAAGAGGACTTTCTTTCAGCAGAGCTGGAGATCGTTCCGGCAGGAAAGGCAAGAGACTGTGGACTTGACCGCAGCATGATCGCAGCATATGGACAGGATGACCGTGTATGCGCTTACACATCCCTTGCGGCAATGCTGGAGATGGAGGAGACACCGAAGCGTACCGGCTGCTGTCTCCTTGTAGATAAGGAAGAGATCGGAAGCGTTGGTGCCACAGGCATGCAGTCCAGATTTTTTGAGAACAGCGTGGCAGAGCTTCTGGACGGAATGGGCTGCTATTCCGAGCTTGCATTAAGAAGAGCTCTCCGTAATTCCAGCATGCTTTCTTCCGATGTAAGTGCCGGCTATGATCCGGCCTATGGTGAGGCTTTTGAGAAAAAGAATGCAGCATATCTTGGACGCGGTATCGTTCTTAACAAGTTCACCGGTGCAAGAGGAAAATCCGGTTCCAACGATGCCAATGCAGAGTACGTTGCAAGAGTTCGCAGGATTTTTGATGATCACAATGTTGCTTTCCAGACAGCAGAGCTTGGAAAGGTTGATTTTGGCGGAGGCGGAACCATCGCTTATATTGCGGCACTTTACGGAATGGAGGTTATCGACAGTGGCGTGGCAGTGCTGAGTATGCATGCTCCGTGGGAGGTTACCAGCAAGGCGGATGTATATGAGGCATACAAGGCATATAAGGCATTTTTACTTGATGCATAAACAGATGTATAAATGTGTGTCAGTTCTGAAGACATTCAGGTGATCTTTTCGTTACAGATCAATGAGCGGGGTTTTCCCGGAAATGACAGAGCAGTCTGCCTGCTGCTGTTTTGGCTTGGAGCGTTCCGACGAGAAACAGCAGTATCCCCTGCAGACTTCGCTCTGTATTTTTAACCTGATCAGGGAAGCTCTCTGTTTCAATGGCGAAAAGCAATAAGCAGAGGAGGGGCTTGCCTGGGACTGATTTACTTTACAAGGAGTAATTTTATTATGGAAGATGCATTGGTACGGGTAGTAGATCTGTGCAAGGTTTACAATCCCGGAGAAAATGAGGTGCGGGCGCTGGATCATGTGAACCTGGAGATCCATAAGGGGGAATTTGTGGCTATTATCGGACAGTCCGGTTCCGGAAAATCCACCTTTATGAACATGCTGGGCTGTCTGGATGTCCCCACCTCCGGGAAATATTATCTGAATGGAACAGATGTATCCACAATGAAGGATAATGATCTCTCGGTGGTACGAAATAAGGAGATTGGTTTTATCTTTCAGGGCTTTAATCTGATCGCAAATCTTACGGCGCTGGAAAACGTGGAACTTCCTCTGATCTATCGTGGGATCGACCGGAAAACAAGAAGAAAGCTTGCTGTGGAATCTCTTAAAAAAGTCGGACTTGAGAAACGTATGGATCATAAGCCAAACGAAATGTCAGGGGGACAGCAGCAGCGTGTGGCTATTGCCAGAGCTATCGCAGCCAGGCCGCCGGTGATCCTGGCAGATGAACCAACGGGAAATCTGGACTCTGCATCCAGCAGGGAAATTATGGAAATCCTGAAGGGAATGCACAGATCAGGAGAAACCTTGATCCTGATCACTCATGATAATGGGATCGCGGCTCAGGCCAGACGTGTGGTCCGGATCATGGATGGAAAAATTGAATCAGATACGATCAATGAGGAATTTGTCGAGGAGGCTTAAGAATGAAAAAAGGGAAAAAGATTGTGATCGGTGTGGCAGCAGTGGCTGTTGTGGCAGGCGGTATTTATGCGGCATCAGGTGCAGGCCGCGGGGGATCACAGATTCCGCAGGTTGCTGTTACCAAAGCGGAGACAAGAGATGTGGAGGAGATCGTAGATGCAACCGGAACCGTTGTCAGTGATGAGCAGAAGACCTTTTATTCTCCTGTGAACGCACAGATCAAAAGCGTATCCTTCGCAGAAGGCGATACGGTTTCAAAGGGAACGAAGCTGATAGAGTTTGAAGTGAAGGATCTGGAGAGGGATAATCAGAAAGCAGAGCTGAATGTACAGTCCGGACAGTATGATTATAAAAATTCCATCAATAAATCCAATGAGGCCCAGAAGAAGCAGGACAGTGCAAAAGCAAAGGTTTCCAGTCTGGAACAGCAGGTAAGGGAGCAGCAGAATTATCTGGCTTCCCTGAGATCACAGCTGGCGTCTGTACAGGCTCAGGCTGCGGCAGATGCGCAGGCACAGGCCCAGGCGGAGACCCAGGCAAAGGCAGAGGCCCAGGCTGCCAGGGATGCAGAGACTCAGAGAGCGTATTCAGAAGCGCTGACTACATATCAGAATGAGACACTTCCGCAGTACCAGCAGGAGCTGGGACAGCTGAATTCCGATTATGTAACGGCACAGAATGCTTATAATCAGGCAGATACCAGTTATAAGATGGCTTTTGCACAGTGGCAGGCAGACCAGAGCGATGAGAATGCCCAGGCGCTGGATGAAGCGGAAGCAGCAAGAAGTCAGGCAGAGATCGCCTGCCAGGAAGCAAAGGAAGCTTATGAGGATAAGAAGGCCAGCCAGCCAAAAATGCCGGAGTATTCCGATTACAGCAGTAGTGCAGCCGGTGATTTTGTTACCGATGGAGCTTCAGAGGAAACACCGGGGCTGACAGATCATGCATCTGCGGATGCTTCTTCTGCAGGAAGTACAGTGGATACTTCTGCCATTGAGAATGCGATCGAACAGGCAACCTCTGATCTGGCGGATCTGCAGTCGGACCTTGCTTCCCAGAAATCCATTGCAGAGGCGGATTCTGCCAGCCTTACAGAAGAAGAGAAAGAAAAAATGCGTGTCAGCAACAATCTTACTGAGCTGGATGCAAAATCTGCGAAAGAGCTGGTAGAAGAAGGAAAGAAAGGCATTTCGGCGGATTTTAACGGCGTCATTTCCAAATCAGCAGTCCAGCAGGGCGCAGCGGCAACACAGGGAATGGAGCTTTTTACCCTGCAGAATACAGATAAGGTCAGCGTTGATATCAATGTGTCCAAGTATGACTACGATAAGGTAAAGGAAGGCCAGAATGCGGACATTACCATCGGCGACAGGAAATATACCGGCAAGGTGACTAAGATCAGTCACATTGCGACAACCAACGAAAAAGGCTCCACACTGATCTCTGCCACAGTGGGCATCGACAAGCCAGACAAGGATATTTTTCTGGGAGTAGATGCGAAGGTAAAGATCTATGCAGAAAAGGCAGAGGATGTGGTAACGCTTCCGGCAGGCGTGGTAAATATCGGCAAGGATGGTTCCTTCTGTTATGTGCTGAAGGATGGTGTGATCACGAAGCAGGATATCACAACAGGAATCAGTTCCGAGGACTCTGTTGAGATCACAGATGGCATTAAAGCCGGAGATGAGGTCATCGAGGATCTGGGCTCCCTGGAAGAGGGAATGAAGGCAGAGGCAGCAGCGGCAGACAGTGACAGTGCAGCAGAGACAGGGGAGACTGCCGATGAGTAATATTTATGAATATATCAAAATGGCGATCCATAATATCATGGCTAATAAGGGAAGATCCTTTCTCACCATGTTAGGGATCATTATCGGTATTGCATCAGTGATCGCCATTGTGTCCATCGGTGAGGGTACAAAGAATCAGATGAACAGTGAGATCAATGATATCGGCGGCGGTCAGATCGCTGTTTACTGCAGTGATGATGCCATAGCAGACCAGGTCTGGATCGAACCGGAGGATATTGATGCAGTCCGGGAGCTGGATGGCGTGGAAGGTGTTAATGTTTCAGATTCCTATACAGGCGAGACCGTAACCGGAAAGGGCGATTTTAATCTTACAGTGACCGGGGAGGCCCAGGATGCCAAGCTGGTGGATAATGCTTCTGTGAAGTACGGAAGCTATTTCGGACAGAAGGAGGTCGAAGAGGGAAAAAACGTCTGCGTGATCTCCGATGCCGATGCGAAGCGGCTTTTCGGAACGGATGATGTAGTGGGAATGACACTGGACATTACCTGCTATGATCTGACCAAGACATTCCGCATCTGCGGAGTCACCACACAGAAAGAGAACGGAACCTTTGTCAGCTATACTTACGATGGAATGCCGGTGACCATAAATGTGCCTTATACGGCCATGGACGACTTTACCGGAAGCAGCGGAGAATTTTATCAGATCATAGTTCAGGCGGATAAGAGTCTGGATTCCCAGGCGGTCGCAGACAAGATCATAAATCTTCTTGAGAGACGTCACCAGTGTGCCGGAGATGAATATTTCCAGGTACAGAGCTTCCAGGATGTTATGAAATCCATGAATCAGATGCTTGGTATGGTGACTGCGTTTATCTCTTTTGTTGCGGGCATTTCCCTTCTGGTAGGTGGTATCGGTGTTATGAACATCATGCTGGTATCCGTCACAGAGCGTACCAGGGAGATCGGTATCCGGAAATCCCTTGGAGCGAAAACCTCGTCTATTATGTTACAGTTTCTTGCGGAGGCGGCGATCCTGACGATCATAGGCGGGCTGATCGGTATTGTGCTGGGGATTGCAGGCGGCTATGTGATCTGTGCGGTGATCAGCAGCAGTATGGGAATGACCATCACACCTGGGATCAGTGCGGGAACTATCCTGGCGGCTACGCTGTTCTCCTGTGCAGTAGGTGTGTTCTTCGGAATCTATCCGGCGAAAAAGGCAGCGAAACTGAGCCCGATCGAGGCACTTAGACGGAATTAAAAAACTGTTGCTTTTGCATCAAAAATAGCAATAAAAAATATTTTTAAAAAAAATCAAAAAAAGTTTCAAAAAACCCTTGACATTTTATAGGTCTTAGAGTATCATACATATTGTTGCAGCGGTGATACGAAATATCACAAAGGAAAAGCAACAAAGATGTGCGTTTAGCTCAGCTGGATAGAGCGTTTGGCTACGGACCAAAAGGTCGGGGGTTCGAATCCTCTAACGCACGTATGAAGCCTCTGGAATTGTTCCGGAGGCTTTTATTTTGTGTTTCGGAAACAGGCGAAAAATTGTATTGACACTGGTAGTGGGCCAGAGTAGAATAAAAAAACAGAAAAGAAAAATTCTTGTAAAGCTGTTTGTTTGATACAAGCAGCTTTTTTCAAAAGAAAAAGTGAACAATAACAAAAATACAGAATACCTGAAACACAGGTGAACCTATCAGGAGGAAAAAACAATGCCAGGATATCTGATCAAAGATACAACAAAAGAGGAACGTAAACAGATCGTGGAGGAATCTCTTGGAAATATTTCCGCGAACTGTGATGGCTGTATGGCGAGACTTGCGGATATGTATCAGGATTATATTGACGGAAAGAAAGAGATCCGTGAGATCAATATGGAGTTCAATGCCAGGTATGTCCATGGAGATATGGATAAAGAGGAAAAACGAAGCTGCCCGATGTAGCGAACGGAGATTAACAGAAGCATGGATCAAAATGAAGTAAAATATGATAAGCTGCTGAAGATCAAAACCACCGGTCGTGACGATTCCAGATCGGATCAGTACTGTTATCCATACGAGCCAACGCCGTACGGGGTGCTGGAACGGCTGGCTTATTGTGGATATCTGGGGAAAAAGAATCATCTGATCGACTATGGATGTGGAAAAGGCAGAGTGGATTTTTTTCTGGCGTGGCAGGTCAGATGCCGGACTACAGGCGTGGAGTACGATGAACGTATGACAAAAGCCGCAGAAGAAAACAGGCAGCGGGCTGTTTCCGGGACAAAAACATCATTTATACTGGAGAATGCAGCTCTTTTTCAGGTACCGGAATCCGCAGACAGATTTTATTTTTTCAATCCCTTTTCTGTGGAAATACTGAGAAGCGTCATCGGACACATCCGGGAATCTTGGTATGAAAAAACAAGAGAAATGCTACTGTTTTTCTATTATCCATCTGACGAATATATTTCATATCTGATGACCGTAGAGGAACTGGAATTCCTGGACGAGATCGACTGCCAGGATCTTTTCGACGGGAAAAATCAGAGAGAGAGGATATTGGTATTTCAGATGGGAGAGGAGTAAAAACAAAATGATAAAACTGATCGCAACAGACGTAGACGGAACTCTTGTAAAAGACGGGACCATGACTATCAATCCGGAATATATGACAGTGATCCGGAAGCTGACTGAGCTGGGAATCACCTTTGTGGTGTGTTCCGGGCGGCAGTATGACAGTGAGAGGAAGCTGTTTGAGCCGGTGAAGGATCTGGTGTATTTTGTGTCAGATGGCGGTACGGTGATCCGGAAGAATGGTAAGATCCTGAAGGTACATACACTTCCGGATGAGGTTTGGAAACGCATGCATCATATGGTGAAAGAAAAAATGCCGGAATGTGACTGCTTTATTGCCACACCGGAGTGCTGCTATGCGGAGAATGAGAATGGAAGGATGTTCCGGTGGCTGCGGGATTCCTATGGTTATGATATGAGAAAAGTGGATGATCTTTCTTCTCTTCAGGGAAAACAGGTGCTGAAATTCTCTGTCTATCACCCGGAACGGTGCGAGGAGCTTTGTGCCCCGTATTTTACACCGGCATGGAGGGATAAGGTAACGCTGGCGGCTGCCGGAAAAGAATGGATGGACAGTACACCGCCGGAGGGCGAAAAAAGTACAGCTGTCGAATTTATCCAGCAACAGTTAGGAATTTCTCCGGAGGAAACCTGTACATTCGGAGATAACCTCAACGATATTGCCATGCTTCAGAAAGCGGGAAGGAGCTATGCGGTAGCTAACGCCAGAGCGGAAGTGCAGGCAGCAGCCAGGGAAGTATGTCCGTCATACAGTGAAGATGGAGTTTTACAGATCCTGAAGGGGATTGTTTCTGAAAGCGGAAAATAATAAAGATACATAAAATATGTGCTTTCGATAAAGAAAAGTCACCGGCCAGGGGTTGACTTTTAAAAACAATTCTGTTAAATTGAAAAAAATTGAAAATTTTAATTCCATGAGGGAGTAGTTCGCACGTAAGTGTGATTTGTCAACAGACCCGGTTTTTTCTGAAAAACCTGGCAAATCTTAAAGAATGAGACTCATGTATGCTTTGTTATATCTTATTGCAGCAGGGCATACATGGGTCTTTTTTATGTAACAAAAGAATGTCGGAAAGAATTTTTTCAGCAGGGCGGGCGACAATGAATCTCCGGGTTATGGGAAATAAAAAAAGAAAGTGAGAAGAAAAATGGAAAATCTGGTAAACAGTTCACCGCTGATCCTTGTGTTAGTTTTTCTTGTGATCGGCTTTGTGTTCCTGATGAAGGGTGCGGATTTCTTTGTAGAAGGAAGCTCCAGTATCGCAAAAAGGCTGAAGGTGCCGCCGATCATCATCGGCCTTACTATTGTGGCAATGGGAACATCATTGCCGGAAACTGCAGTCAGCGTTACAGCGTCACTGGTCAATAACAATGAGCTTGCGGTCAGCAATGTGGTAGGTTCCAATATTTTTAATCTGATGGTAGTTGTTGGAGTCTGTTCCATCCTGACGCCGATCCTGGTACAGAAGGAAACCATCCGGAGGGATATTCCGTTTTCCATGATCTGTGCGCTCCTTCTTCTGGGGCTTGGGATCCTGGCAGCAGGAGATACGATCGGAATGAGACTTGGTCATCTGGATGGAATGATCCTGCTGGGATTTTTTGCAGGCTATATTGTGGTAATGATCCAAAGTGCCATGAAGGCCAGGGCAGCAGGAAAAAATGTGGACATGGAAGGAATGGAAGAGCTGGAAGAAGAAATCGGCATCCTTTCCTGGCCGAAGAGCATCCTCTTTATTGTGGGAGGTGCACTTGCCATTGCCTTTGGCGGAGATCTTACGGTGGATGCTGCCAGCCGCATTGCCATTGATCTTGGAATGAGCCAGACACTGGTGGGACTGACCATTGTTTCCATCGGAACTTCCCTTCCGGAGCTGGTGACTTCCGTGGTTGCAGCCAGAAAGAACGAAGTGGATATGGCTGTGGGAAATGCGGTAGGCTCCAATATTTTTAATATCCTGATGGTTCTCGGAGTTGCATCTGCCATCAATCCGGTGGCACTGATCCGGGAAAATATTATTGATATTGTCATACTTATCGTGTTCTCGCTGATCGTGTGGATCTATGCGGCCACAAAGCAGAGGATTAGCCGGAAAGAGGGAATTTCCATGGTATGTATGTACCTGATCTATGCAGGGTATATTATCTGGAGATAGCTGCTGTGGGCATGCAGCTGGTCCGACGTGGATAATAGTATCGTATAGGGTTTATACCAATGCAAAATTTATAAGAAAAGCTCCAACAGTATCAATATCGGGATACAGTTGGAGCTTTTCTGCAATTATGCTCATTTGCACTCAGAAGAGAAAGCTTTTTTTGAGGATTCTTCTGAAGCGTTCTTTTGATGCGGGGTCATATCATCGCTGTCCGTCATCAGATATTTCCGGACGGCAAAAAGAATGGCGATACCGATGATCCCGATCAGTGTCTGTACAGGATCGAGATGTTCCACGACCATCTGCCTTGCTGTTGCAAAAAGCAGGACTTCGACAACAGTCTGGGCGGAATGGCGGCAGAGCATTTTTACAAACTCCACACCGACTACAAGAGACAGTGCCTGTGACAGGAAACTGGTAAAAAAGCTGGTGTCCATATCCATGATGGAGGTACCGGCAGTTGTAAGGATCAGACGCAGTCCGGACAGTGCGATCACGATAATGATCACGATGGATAATGCGATCTCTGTGTAACGGGCTGTGTTGTATATCAGTTCATTAAAATGCTTGCGGATATTGTGGTTAACTGCGGTTCTGTCTTTCATGGGAAGTTATCCTTTCTTTTTCGCAGAAGCGGGATGATCGATAAAGCGGGTTGCAAAATAGCCGAATACGCAGGTGATGACAACCATACATGGCAAAAACAGCCAGAAGCGTTGCTGGCTCATGGTGTTGAACCATGGAGCATTGGCCTGCAGGATCATAATGATGGGCATATGCCACAGATAGATCCCGTACTGGTTCCGGGCTACGAAGTACAGCGGACGCAGAAACCTGAAATCCATTTCCGGCAGGAGGGAGAAGCCCACAAGCAGTATACTGAGCAGGACCGCCAGGATGGAATGGGCGGGATAACCGGAGGGAGCAGTGCCATAAAGCCCGTGACTGTGATAATAAAAGATCCATACCAGGATCAGTGCGGTGCTTGCAATAGAAACTGGAAGTCCAAGCTTCAGCCGGTAATCCTGCATACGATTTCCGGTCTGCTTCCAGAAAGCGGCAGCAGCCATTCCCAGCACAAAATTATCCAGCGCAGAGAATACCTGACGCTCGTATACAAAATATACAGAGTTATCCGAAATCCCGGAATTGTGGAGATAAAGGACGACTGCGAACCGGCAGATAACAGTGAAAACAATGGACACAACAGAAGCTACGAGCCAGTTTTTCCGGACTGCTTTATAAAGGAACGGGGCGATCAGATAAAACTGAAAGATCACGCCCATCGTCCACAGCGCACCATTGATGGAACCATGAGTCACCGGGGAAAAGTTCTCCGTGAACGTATAGTACGCAAGGATGTGACGAAGTCCCTCATTGCTGAACATCTGCGTGGACATAAAGATCAGAAGGACCGTGATACATACATAATACTGGGGCATAATGCGGATGCAGCGCTTTTTCATAAAAGCCCGCCAGCCGGGGAGACAGCCTCGCGCCTCCGAAGAAGAAAGGGAAAGATAGATCCCATATCCGCTTAACAGGAAAAACAGTGTAACTCCTACTTCACCTCCAAGAGTCAGAAGTGTGTGGATGGCTGTATGCGACTGCCATGGCTGCCCGGACAGAACGTAGCAGTGATACAGCATAATGTAGAGGATCGCCCCCGCACGGAGCAGATCGATATTTTTGATACGCTTCATAAATAAATCCTTTCCTGAAAAAAATAAGTCTGCCCCATGACTGAAACGGGCAGACAGAGATAGGTTTAGTATAGCATGAACGTGGGAGATTGGAAAGCTGTCGGAGGGAAAATTTACTATTGCAAAAGCGAACATAAGTTTGTATAATGGAAAATATAAGAAGCGAACATATATTCGTAAAAGAGGAGCGTGAGAAGTGGTGGACATCGAAGAAAGAACACCCGACAGAAAAGCAATACGAGTACATTGCCCGAGTTGCTCCAACAGCAGATTGTTCGATCTGACAGGTGACTGTTCCGGAATCCTCCGGATCAAATGTCCCAGATGCAGAAAAGAGGTGGAGATACAGCTGGCACATTGCAATGAACAGCAATACAGAAGGCAGATCTTTTATTACAGAACACATAAGAGATAAGAAAACCACATAAAAACTGAGTGAGAAGCCGGCCGGCAACCGTAGATTGCGTAAGAGCCAGACTCAAAGCCAGGAAATACTTCCCTGATTTTAATATCAGGGGTGTTTTCCTGGCTTTTTTCTTTATAAATAAGGGGGAAAAGAAAATGAAGAATGAAGAGCAGAAATTATATCAGATCGGAGAATATGTCCGTATATGTCGGAAAAAAGGCGGGTACAGTCAGGAAGAACTGGCGGAAGGCGTAGATGTATCCAAGATGACGATCTCCAGAATCGAAAATGGAGAAAATGCCATGAGTATCCTGCTGTTTTTTCAGATCGTCAGTTTTCTGGATATTTCGGAAGAAGAAGTTATCAGACTGTTCAGAAACTGTGATAAAGAGTGCAGGGAAGCACAGGGATGGAGATAAAAATATTCGATTCTACATATATGTTACGAAAAATAACATATATGTAATTTAAAAACAAACAGATGTTCGATATTATATAAAGCGTGAAACATATGTTTTTGACTACAGAGCGTAAAGTGAAGGCCAGCTTTACCGGAGATGAAAGAAGGTGGCAAACGAATGAAGATCAAACGAAAGATCAGATTTCCAAGAGATGTACTGATCCGGATGACAGTGCTTATGATCGCACTGACGAATCAAATCCTGGAACTGACAGGCAGAAATCCACTCCCATTTTCAGAAGAAGAGTGGTATCAGATCCTGAGCGGAATGGTAACAGTTATGACTGCTTTATGGATCTGGCTCAAAAATGAAAAGAAAGAAGGAAAGAAATAATGGAAGATAAGAAAAGACGGGAAATAAAAGAAGAAAGAACCGCAGCATCCAAACTGTTTGAGAATGAGGATCATTCTTTTACGAAAGAAATCTATCTGGATGATGTTCATTATCAGGACGAAGAGGGAATCTGGCAGGAAATGGATGATACCCTGACAGAGGAAATGGATGAAGACACAGAAGCAGATCAGGAAGAAAATATGGCAGAAGAATACGCAGCCAGCGAGAGGGCAGAGAAGGATTTTGCCAACAGAAAAGGCAAATGGAAAGTCGTATTTCGTAAGCATTCCAGAAAGCAGGGGACGGTATCTGTTACCAAAGATGCATATAAGATTAGCTGGGCACTGGAAAACGCAGAAAAAGTAAAGGCGGAAGAAACCGGAACGAATGCAGTTCTTTATCCGGATATCCTTCCGGGAACAGACAGCCGTTTCTGTGTAAGAGGAAAGAGCATAAAAGAAGATATCATCCTGAAAACACCGGAAGCAATCGGTTCTTTTACATGGCTCTATCATACCAAAAAACTTCATCCGGTAGCAGGAAATTCCTGCGTAAGATTTGTAAATGATGCAGAGGAAGAGATTTTTGCTGTTGCGGCGCCGTTTATGACAGATTCCGCAGGAAAAAGATCAGAAAATATCGGAATCGAACTTCTGGATGAAGGAAAAAAAGACCGTTGTGCGATCCGGATCACACCGGATGAAGAATGGCTGAAAGATCCGGAAAGAGTTTATCCGGTTATTGTCGATCCGATTACGACAACATCAAAAGACGTGAAGGAAATTATTGATGCATGTGTAGATTCACAGGATGCAGCGGGTACTGATCGTGAAGGGATGTATTTAAAAACCAGAGGTGGTGATATTATTCAGAGAAGTTATCTGAAATTTAAACTGCCGATGATCAAAACCGGAGATATGGTAATCAATGCACGCATGCTGATGGTGTCTCTTGCAAAAGATGGAAAAGAAAGAACTGTTCAGGTTCATCGTGTACTGCAGGATTGGGATTCTGCCAATCTTACGTGGATGAACAAGCCTATGTATTCGGAAACAGTTGAAGATATATGTAAGTTTACCGGAGATGAACAGAAATATATCAGCCTTGATATTACACGGCTTGTGAAGGAATGGTATCAAAATGGACGTAACTATGGTGTATTACTTAGGGACAGTTATGAACTTTCGGGATATACAGCGTATCTTTCATCAGATTGCGACAGTGATTATACGAATATGCGTCCGAGAATCGACATTTCCTACGTAAACTACTCCGGTCTTGAGGACTACTGGACATATCATAGCCAGGAAGCAGGACGTGCAGGCACCGTGTACGTGAATGACTACAACGGAAATGTGATCATGCAGCATAATACAATGGAAACAGGCGGCTCACTGATGCCGATGGGGCTGACACAGGTATACAACAGCAATGATAAAGACACCGATATCGGTTACGGATATGGAGTCCGTCTGAATTATCATCAGACGATCCGGAAAATCACTATTGCAGGAACGGAGTATTATAAACATACAGATGGAGATGGTACAGTCCACTATTTTGTATATGACAGTACAAAAAAGAAATGGAAAGAGGAAACCGGCTTGGATCTGGAACTGATACTGAAAACCGGAGATTCCGATATTGCCTATGTGATCAAAGATAAAGAAGAAAACTGCCTGAACTTCATGACAGCAGGATATTTACGCTCTATTTCAGACCGACATGGAAATACACTTAGCCTGAAATATACCAACCTGCGTATTGCATCCATCGCAGACGGTGCAGGCCGTGTGACAACACTAACTTATGATACGGACAGTGCAGGAAAAGCAAATCATCTGATAAAGGTAACAGGACCAGATCAGAAAAGCAAGACGTTTGCATATACCAACGGATGTCTTACATCGATCACAGATATTGATAATTCCAAGACCACATATACCTATACAACAACCCGTCTGCTCCAGAAGATCCGTAATGTTGATGAAAGTGAAGTGCATTACGACTATTACAGCCAGAATCCTTACAGAGTAAAAAAGATAACTGAGTACGGAAGAGGAAGTAAAGAAGGAAACAGCCTGCGGCTTACCTATGGATACAACAGCACAAAATTTACAGATCGAAAAAACAGAAGTGAAATCTTCCGATTTGACAATTCAGGAAACCTTCTGCATGTGCATGATGGATTTGGCCATGCGGCAAGTGCAAGATACAGCAAGGATAAAAATTACACCAACCGTCTGCAGAATGAAACAAAACTTCAGTCAAATATCATCCAGCTGCTGAAGGATCCGATCATTCAGGCAAAGACACTTGGCTGGAAATCCTATGTATCCGATGAAAAAAATATCAAAGCATCGGTCAATACCGACAGTCAGAATGTAAAAACAGGGACAAGATCCCTTCAGCTTACCAGCGAGGTAAGTAATCAGTTCTGCAGCTGGTATCAGGAAGTTTCGCTGAGAAAAGGTGCGACCTATACATTCTCCATGTATATGAAAGCTGTCATAAGTGAGATTGGGGAAAATGGAAGATGTTTTGCACGAGTTGAATATCATGATAAAGATGGAAAAAATGTCTATGCGGTAAGTGAAGGAATCCGAAAGAGTACCGGTGGGTTTATACGTCAGAAGGCAACATTCAAGGTACCGGAAGATGCGGCCGATACAAAAGTAAGAGTATTTTTATACATGTATCGGGTAAAAGGAACAGTTTATGGAGACATGGCACAGCTGGAGTGCGGAACAACTGCAAACCGCTGCAATCTGATAGATAATGGAGATTTTTACTTTGGGAGTACGCAGGGCTTTACCGGCTCGGGAACCACGCTTGCAGATGAACTGACAACAGTGGGAACCAGCGTATATATTCCTGTCAGATATGCAATGATGGTGATCACAGATTTTGCGGATGTTTATACAACACCAAAGGTGTCTGCAGAAACAAAGATCACAAGTATCTTCAAGAATGAATGTGTGGTGGCAATGGCATTTCTGAAAGATGCCAGTGGAAATCTCTGGTACTATGTGAAAACAAGGAACGGGCAGAAAGGATATGTCAGATCAGAGTCTCTGTGTATTTATATGCCGGGAGGAAGCGCCAGCAATTCCGCATGTACTGCAGTTGAGAATGCCATTCTCCGCTCCGCCCCATCTGCATCAGCAATACCGGTACAGGAAGGGATTGAAAAAAATACCTGTTTGGCATTACGCTCATCTGTAAAAGATTCCAGTGGAAACAAGTGGTATGAAGCAGGACTGGATATTGACGGAAAAAGATATTATGGCTATATTTCCGCAGATTCTGTAGTAAGACTGGCAACAAACACGCCGTATGGTTACACATATGCACCGGTGAACTGCTATACGACTCCATCTACAGTCAGTGGGCTGGTAACACTTCCCAAAGATAAAAGAATCCGTATACGGGGAACAGTTACAAAGAATAACGGAGAAGTATGGTATGCGTTTATGCCTGAAAATACAGAAGAAAAAAAGTTTGCTTATATCCTAAATACAGCTCTTACGATATCCAAAGCTCCGGTAACAGACCGTGAAGCAACGGCCAAAGTAAATGAAAGGGTGCCGGGACTTGACAATCATATTTTCAAATTTGTTGGAGATTATGAAAGTGAAAAACGTCTGGTCAAAAAACTGGATCTCACAGGAAAAAAAGGCGATACCTACATGGTGAATGCCTGGGGATTCGGAACAACACTTCCGGAATCTTCTGTGGATAAAGGTCGCAGGTTTGGTGTGGAAGTTGTATTTATATCTGCAGATGGAAAGACAAAAGATACACACTACAGTAATTTCAGTCCGGATATTCTGGACTGGCAGTTCCTGAGTGATGTGTACGTGGCAAAAAATGATTATGCAAGTATTCAGGTAGCGTATACATACTGCCATAATGCCAATCATGCGTTTGTAGATGGCATTGCGTTATTCCGGGAGGAGTTCGGACAGACATATACTTATGATGCAGAAAATAATCTCATTTCTGTTACAGATGCTCAGAAGAATCGGCAGAAATTTGAGTACAATGCGACTGGTGATGTAACCGGGATCACAGACCCGAAAGGAAATAATTTTAAGTATGAGTATGATGCAAAACGTCGTCTGCGAACCGCAACTTCTGCCGAAAGAGTCAGATACCGTCTGAAATATGACACAAAAGGAAACATTGTGGAAAGTGGCTGTATTGCTGCGTCAGATACCACAGAGACAAAGGGCACCTGGGTGGCCCGTAAATTCACAGAGAAGAAAAATCATGTAGCAGGCGTTACGGATACAGAGGGAAATACCGTATCCTATGAGTGGGATGAAACTACAGATCTGCTGAAATCACTTATAGATGGAAGAGGAAATAAGATTTCCTACAGATACGATGCCGCACAGCGTCTCAGTGCAGTAAGCCAGAAAGTAACAATTGGAAATGTACAGAAAACAGTGACCAATGCGTATACCTACAAAAATGACAGACTTGCGTCCATCAGCCATAATGGATTTGCCTACGGATTTACCTATGATGCATTTGGAAATATGCTGCGAGCTTCTATTGATAAAAAAGAAACGGATGCAGAATATTCTCATGAACTTGTCAGATATGAATATGAAGAGAAAAACGGAAATCTTGCAAAGACCATTTACAGCAATGGAGATTATATCCGCTACGAGTATGACAGTATGGATCGTATCCAGATGAGCTATTATCACAGTGCCAGTGCGTCTGCAGAAAAAAGAATGAATCATTATGTGTATGACCGAAGCGGAAATCTTGCAAAAGTACAGGCATACCTGGCTGGAAAAACCTATGATCTGGAATATGATTTCCTGGACAGGCTGATGCGTGTTACAGATGAATCCGGACAGAGATACCAGTATTTCTATGATGCAAATAATAACATGACAGAGCTTCGCGTATATTCTGATGAATATGGAACAAAAACAAATTACAGCTATGATAAAGACAGCAGAGAAACAAAAACAAAGATCATGAGCGGAAAAGAGAGAACCGTTACTTATGATTCCTGTGGAAGAGTTGCAAAAACAGAGTGGAATACCACAAATCCTTTAACTCTGACATATGGATATTATTCTCCGGATAAACAGGTCGGTACACTTCCAAGAAAAATAACGGTAGGTTCCAGAACCCTGAGTTATACTTATGATGCAAACGGAAATATCACGGCGATCACAGATACCAAAGGTTCCAGTACAGTAAAAGAATCCTATATATACGATGAGCTGAACCGTCTGATCCGGGAAAACAGCCAGACGCAGAAGAAGACATTCACCTATGAGTATGATCTGGGTGGAAATCTTGTAAAAGTATGTGAGTATCCATATACAACAGGAACGCTTCCAACAAAACCATCTGCAACAGAAACCGGAACCTTCGGACAGGTATGGCGGGATAAACTGATGAAGTGGAATGGTGTAGTCATGCAGTATGATTCAATTGGAAATATGACCAAAAAAGGAAATACTACATTTACCTGGACACAGGGAAGAAAGCTGGAGTCTGTCAATAACGGGAAAAAGATCCGATACTATTATGACCATGCCGGAAATCGAGTAAAGAAAACCGTTGACAATGTAACAACCGAATACTGCATGGCAGGAGATCTTCTGGTAACAGAAAAAGGTGAGGGACGCCGAATCTGGTATTACTATGATTCCGCAGCAAATCCTGTTTCAATGCGAGTGTCAGGAAAAGACTATTTTTACGTAAGAAATCTCCAGAATGATGTCATTGCACTGATTGACGACACCGGAGAGACTGTAGTAGAATACAAGTATAACAGCTGGGGAAAAATCCTGAGCATCACCGGCAGCAAAGCCGGCACCATCGGAAAAACAAACCCGTTCCGCTACAGAGGCTATTACTACGACGAAGAAACCGGAATGTACTATCTGAAGAACCGGTATTATGATCCGGAGATCCGGAGATTTATCAGTGCGGATTCGTATATTTCCGGATTTAACAGCACAATGTGCAATGTATTCTGTTATTGTGGAAATAATCCGGTATCTAATAGCGACCCAGAGGGAACTTTCTTTAAAAAGATAGTGCATTTTTTAAAATCTAAATGGAAAAAAACGAAGAAAGCGGTTGCTAAGGTATATAATTTTGTAAGGGAACATGTTGCAACATTTGTTGGAACAGAAAGTTATCAGACCAGTAAAGTAGATGAAGTTTTAGTAGATGGAGTGGTTAAAGTTACTCAGACCATATCGACGCGTAATACTTCTCACAACTCAGAAATGGTAACGGTATATGCAAATCATGTTAATGGTAAGAGTTTTGAATGGGGTTATTCTATGGATGTAGGTGTTGTACACTCAGGCACTTCTATTAATCAGGGGACATTAACCCAAAGTTTAAGTATAGGAAAAAAGAAAACTATAGGAGGTAGTGTGGGTCTTAACAATAAAGGGTCTCTTATAGTGGCAACAGATTATACAGTTACATCCGATAAAAGTGAAACAACAACTGAAATATCAGTAGAAATTTCATGGATGGTTCTGGCAGCGGCATTAGGGTGCTTACTTATACCTGAATTAATGGTGGCAATGCCTGCCTTTGTAAAATTTATGGCTTAATAATTAGCAAAAAGGCTACTATTCAATTGGATTATAGTAGCCTTTTGAGAAAGGAATCATATGGCGAATCTGATATTGAGCATTTTCGAAAGAGTTATAACA
>NZ_JAJCGR010000038.1:0-27118 GCF_020553125.1 Blautia sp. MSK20_18 | reverse complement strand
TATGCGCTTTCATCTCGGATATAGAATAACCGAGGATTCCCGCTTTAAATCCTAACATGTCAACATAAAAATATCTGTCACCATTCGGAAGATGCATCACAATGATATCAGAAATGTCCATTGAATGGCCTTTTCTGTCCAAAATTACACCATTATGCTCTATATAAAGCCTTTCGCACACTCTCTTTGCCTCAAACGTATCGCTGAATTCAAAAATTCCACGATAAACTTTGCCGTAATCAGAAAGCTTCGGCGAATGTCTTTTCATCGCTGATTCAAACGTGCAAAACACGTAATCAGCCTCAGTCTGCAGTAAATCATAAAAGCAGAAATGTTCTTTCTCATCTTCCGGCTTAACAATCTTCCAAACCCTGCTGAGTCCATTCCATACATGCATAAACAAAACATCAGGTTTTGAAAACATTTTCGTGTATTTCTCAACATCCTCATCAGAAATATCACAGAATTCATCTCCGGACCATCCACAGATAAAGAAATCACCGCGGATTACATCATGACTGTTACCAATTTTCAGAATTCGATTCGGCGTCAGGTTAGCCACTTTTCCGGCATCATTACAAACCAGCATTGCAGTTTCTGATAATGTGATGGTCTCAATATGTCCAAGCACATATCTCTGCATATCCTTCAGATTGTTTTCAATTTCCTTAACAACAGGCTCTTCGCATTTATCAATTGCTAAAATTCTCATAATTTTGTCCTTTCCCGCCATCTGGCGTAAAAACTTTTTTTGTTTTCTTTTTGCAGCCTTAGAACCAGGTGAAACCATCACCGGAATCAATGCCGTCTTTAACGATAGCTTTGAAATCAGCAAATTTCGCGCAGTCTTTTCTGCCGGCATAGCCGTATAAAATATCGTCGTCGTAGTCTTTGATGACTTTGTAGATAGACCGGCAGTGTGGAACATCCATAATGCCGTCACAATCGCTCTCATACAAAAAATCAAGGATGTTAGACATTTTGCCTTTGTATTTTTTGTCCAGTTCTGTGATTTTTGCGTTATATGATTTGTAAAACGCCTTTCTTTTATCATCATCATACAGCCGCATTCCGTCCATAGATTTTTTGTAGTGTTCAAAGATATCAGGCGCTGCCAGTTCTGCGACTTTAGTGCGGAGGCATATGAAGCCTCCACCTCCAAGGTTAATAGAATGATTTTTGCTCTCAATGGTTACCATCACGCAATCTCCTTTCTTTCCGCTGTCAGCAAATTCTCGTCCAATTCTTTCAGTTCAGCCAGCATCTCATCATGGCTTTTTACTTCCTGCTCGGTAGTAACATGTCTACCAAAGCAATCTTTCCCACGGCATAACTGGCAAGAACAGTGAATTTTGTTTTTGCTGTACTGGTGCAGATTGTCATACAACGGCAAACCATCATATGACCGTGCGAGGTCAATTCGCGCTTTCCTTTTCGCTTTTTTATAGTCGATTTTTCTCCGGTCTCCTTTTCTGCTATCTTTTGGAGTGCTGAAAAGAGACTCGGCCTCAGCGTCGGTGAGGTTGTTGTAAATGTCTAAAACTTCGTTATTCATTTTTTTACCTCCTGTCTTTGTTGTTATTTTTGTCGCTTTTAATATGCTGAATTTTGACAGGAAGAAAAAAAAGAGCAAAAAAAAGAACATGACTGAATGTCATGCTCTTCTACTGCTAACTTAATGGTCTTCATATTCAATTTCATCATCGTCTATAGACATATCAAAATAATCATTACTTTGTATTTTTTCGGCAGGCATACCGTGCTGAACAAAATCGCTCCATCCTTCATCTTTTGATGGATTACTATCTACCAGTCTATTATTCATAGCTGACAATAGGTTTGGAGAGATACTGCTGATTGAATCATTCGGATTTATCCAGGTTACATGAAGCGAAGTATCTTTTACG
Source organism: Blautia sp. MSK20_18 (assembly GCF_020553125.1). Lineage (NCBI taxonomy): Bacteria > Bacillati > Bacillota > Clostridia > Lachnospirales > Lachnospiraceae > Blautia > Blautia sp. MSK20_18. The sequence continues at coordinate 25,211 of NZ_JAJCGR010000038.1, read as the reverse complement.
CCATATTCATTCGCAATCCCCAAATATTTTTCTCTTATTGGCTTGTCAAGATTGGTTGCTTCATATACGACAGAAGCGCCACTTTTTAAAGCTGTTTTGATTCTTGCATCAACTATTGCAAAAACAAGGCTTTCACTATAACTATCTGGATAATTGTCTTTGAGTTCTTGGCGAATTTTATTCGGAGAAATCAATACTGTACTATCCTTGTAATCTGCATTTATTACAATGTCATTCGTGATTTTAGAAGGGTCAAAAATAAGGCCAATATTCTTTATCGCTTTTGAGGCCGGATACAAGTTCACATCATCCATTTTTTTATTTTGTAAATCAGCATAAAGAGATTTGGCTAATTGAGATTTTCCTGAACCCGGAATTCCGCAAAGCATAATAAACTTTGGAGATTCCATTTTAACTTCTGGCTCTTTTACGATTGTGTTGTATTTGCTATTTTTTTCGGCTTGTTTTTCTTTATATAATGAAATCGTCTTTCCTCTTTGGAATTCTGATAACATTTTGGCTTTAGTGTCGTAATTTTTACTGATTACATCAGCCTTTTCTTCTGGAATTCCTGCATTTGCATACAGTTCTTTAACCTCGCCTGCGGAGGGGATGCTGTTTAAATCTACGGCAGTTTTATTTTTCACTTTTCCAAGTAATTTTTCTTCTCTTTTGTAAAAACTCGTAATCGGAATGTCTAAAATTCCGGCTCGGGTATATGGTGTTTTTCTTCCATCAGAATAGAACATACTGTTTCCGGAGTCGAATATTGGAGCCGGGCCAATTAATTTCATAGTATTTGGGTCTCGCAAGACGCCAAAATTTAACAAATGTTCGTCTGTATTCGTTATCAAGAAATCGGTCATTGTCTGATAGTCCATAAATTCTTGAATTTGATTGTAATCAATACCGTTTTCAACACAGATATTAATGTACTCGTCATATAATGCCTGACTGTTTTGGATTTTTCTGCTTTCCACCATTTCATAAGCCGACAACAATTCTATATTTTCTGAAGTAAAAGCCGGGCACTTACATTGTACACCTCTATCTTCGGTCATTTCAGCAGTGTATCTAACAAACTCAACATTTGAAGGCTGTCTGCTATGAACTATTGAGGCGAAAACTTCATTAATTGACTGCTGTCCGTAATATTTATAGCTTTCTTTGACCAATATTGGAGTTTTATGCATTAAATCCCAATATTTTTCCATCTGGCCGCCAAGAGACGCATTTGGGTCATACGACGTTGCGTTATGATATGGGATTTTTCCATGGCTATATGCAGCTAAATTCGCAAATTTAACGTTATTAAATGACAAATCAATGCCGCTTGGTTTAATCCAGTATGTATCAGTCATGCTTAATCCAAGATTTTTTGCCAGATAAACCTCTGTATTTAAGCAATTTGCGTTATTTATCACCTGTTGCATCGTTGCTCTTGACGCAGGAACAGCTCTCATCTCCCACCATTTTTGAATTTTCTTTATGTCACAGTTGCCTAGGTATGGAGACAGACCGTTTCTATCATCATGATATTCGGTGATTCTTCCTATGTTTTCGTCAAACAGTATTGTTCCACATTTATCATTTTTGTGCATTAAGATGTATTTTATCATTATTATTCACCTCCAATATATTTTAGTAATATGTGAATAGTATACCAAAAATTTAGTAAATTACAATTTATTTTGAGATAATATTAATATGCGGAATTTTTTGGAAAGCAGAAAAGCTGATTTCCAAATGCATGTTGAAATATATTTTTATGTGTGATACAATATGTCTATAAATAAGACGCTTAATTATAGACATTTAAAAATACTAAAAAAGGAGGGAAATATATGAAAAAAGAAGAATCTAATATCGGTCAATTATCATTGTTTGATGTGATAGATGGAGGAAAACACGGTGAGGCAGAAAATGTAAATCTCATCAAAATAAAACATAAAATAATGGTTGATGCCGCTGAATTTGAATCAATTGATGAAATATTTTCAGGTTATAGCAAATTGCAGGTTATTACATTTTCATATAACTGGGATTTTATAAATAAATTGCTGAAATACTTTGAATATGTAGAAATTATTCTTGGCGCAACATGTATTGTAGATAAAGATTCAAAAATGCCATACATTTTTGCAAATGCAACCCAAATACAAAAAGCGGCTTGTAAATATAAGCGCGTATCAGATATGATTCAAAGTGGAAAATTAATTATTAAGGTTTCAACTACTATTGTTGACCACCGTAAACTATATATTTTAACATCTGATAATGGTGATTCAAAAGTTGTTGATACTACAGCAAACATGTCACGTAATGCCTGGAACGGAAGTCATATGGAAAACTATAATTATGATGACAGCGAGTTATGGTACGAAGATGCGATTGCAGAATTTGATGCAGCCTGGTCTATGGCTGAGGAGGTTCCTTATTCGTGTATAACGACAAAAACAATTACATCTGAAGAAGATATGATTGAGAACAATCCAATTATTACAAAAATTAAGAAAATGGATACGGCAATTGTATTACGTGAAGATATGTCTCAAGCAAATTTAGATTATGTTAATTATTGTATTGAATATCAAAAAGACGTTGAATTTTATAAAAAAGTAACTAAGAATATCGGCTTAAAAACTGAAAAGGGACTTACTCAAATAAGTTCGCGAAATATTAAAAGGATGGAATCAAATTTTAGAAGGAGCTTAAATGGCCAAAAATGTCACGTTTCAGTTGAAAAATATCCTGAACTAACATTTGATTACGATTCTGAAAAAGCATATCTTAATGGGGAAGAATTAAATTTGTATCCATCTGAAGACGAGGTGAAACATGATATCTCTGAATTATTGAAGATTTTTAACAATTATGATGAGTTTATTAACGGGAGAAAAAATTTACAGCCAAACCATTTCAAATTATTGAACGCCGTCTTCTCTTCTCCGTTTACATCCAAATTGCGTAATGATGCTGATATTACAGGAGTAGGTGATGGCAGCCTTCCTCTTTTTATGTTATTAGTATCAAAGAACCCAAGCGTAGGTAAAACTTTTATGATGTCTGTGATACTTAAATTGATGACAGGTAAAAACATACCAGAGGAAAAAGGAGTTGAGGTAGGTAAAGACAAATTAAAAGCTTTGCAAACAGGCTCAAAAGGAATACCAATTTTTGTTGACGAAATTTCAAGTGGATATATTTCTCAAAAAGGGGATTACTTAAAGAATCCAGAACAATGTGAACGTTTATCTCTTCATTGCATGCCACTTGTTGTTTTTGCAAGTAATGAGATTTTATCTTTAGAGGAAAAATACAGAAAACGAATAATGCTTATTAGTTATGAAGGATGTTTGCCGAGTACCGTAGACCAGAGCGAATATAAAAGCAGAGGCAAAGCTATTCTCAACAGGTTAACGAATGCTTTTTATCGTGAGTATCTAAGGAGAATGCTTCCACAAATTAATGATGTTGTGCGCCATATGTATGACATAGAACATCGTGAGGACGGGTATTATCCAGATATTATGTCTATCTCGTCAAATGTAATTATTGACATATTAAATGAATATGGATATGATATTCCAGAGTATATAAGACCGCTTACATGGAATCATGATTATTCTATTAATGCAACTTCAGTTTCAAGCGATGCACTTGAACAGATAGAAGGCCTGTATAAAACAAACAAGAAAGATTTCATTATCGATACAGTTGCTGATACTGTTACATTAGTACTTGGTAAAACTGGAGAAATAGAAAAAATGTTTTTGGCATGGGAGCGCTGTTTACCAAACGAAATTTGTGCGGAATCGACACCGTCACGAGATGTATGTCGCATTAAATTTAACAAGACGCAACTAGAAACGTTTTTAGGTCATACATTATCAAACGGTTTTATGTCATTTATACAATCTAAACGTCGTAGGTAATAATGAAAAGGTGAGTAAGATGATATATTTGTATACAACAATAGATGAGAATTTATCGTCTTTTGATGATATTATTGATATACTACGAAAAGAACTAGGTTCTGATTTTCAGATTACATTTTATACAGAAAATAAGCGCTGTTTTCGTGCATTCAATAATATTAAAGCAATATGCAACACAAACGATATAATTGTTATAGGAAAGTTTGAGGATATTGGGCTTAATGACTTAGCTGTGAAAGAAAACATAAAATATTTCTTGGAAAAATCCGTTATGCTTATAGTGCGTGATACACCATCAACTTATGAATGTGGGATTTCTTCGTCGGTCAATATAGCTGTATTGAAGACCATATACGATTTTATATCAAACAGTAATCAAAAAATTACTCCAATCCGTACTTCCAGGCGTGCTGGCGCCGGTCGTACTAAACTGGATTTTCCAGAAAATTGGGAAGAGCTGTATGCAAAATGGGAACAGAAAGAAATCACATCAAGCGAATTTATAAGGCAGAGCGGCTTAAAAAAGGCATCGTTTTATAATCTAATGGCAGAATATCGTAAGATTTTAGAAACAAATAAAAAATATAAAGAAAAGTATGGCTGTTAAAATAGTGTAAAGCATAAGCGGCAGAATAATTTCTGCCGCTTTTTTCTGGCTAATAATTTGCCCCGCAAGTGCGTGGAAAATTTTTTATTTGTCACTCTTCTCATTATTACATTTCTTACACAGCATCTGCAGATTCTCATCCACAGTCCTGCCGCCCTGGCTCCACGGTACAATATGGTCTCCGTCCATCTCTGTCAGGTCAAACACCTCTCCACAAATCGCGCACTTATGTTTTTGCCTCTCATATGCCCTTCTCTTCTGCGCTTCTGAAAATGCCCTGATTGACAAGAACTTCTCATCATGTTTCGTTCTGCCAGACAATAAATACCTTACAATACCGGCATTTTTGGTAACATCATCATCCATTAAAAGGCGTTTCATATCAGCCTCAAGATTGTTGCTGTTATACTGCTTGTTGTGAAATTCGTTGTATAAGATTCCCCAATCCTGTACGTCAGTAACGCCTTTTCTCGCCGTCGGGAACAACATTTTCGCCCAATTAATAACTGTCTGAAAATACAACCACAATTCGTTCGCGTCCAGGTCATGCTGATGTTTTGCCATATACATCTGACCCGATTCCAGCCTATCACGGTCAGCAATCCACGACAGAGCTTTTTCAAGATAATCCTGCCGAATCGGGTTTCCTTTGATATACCCTTCAGCCATCTGTCCGGCCACGCAGTTTCGTTTTGAGAAATAGTTTTTTGCATCAGTCAGCCATGTTCCGACATATGTTGCATTTAACAGCTCCTGATTCGTTAGCACTAGCCCGGCAATATTGATACGCTTAAACCACTCTAATTTTTCTTCTTCCGTTCCGTCACAAACTTTCACATCAAGTTTATAATCCAAAAATTTTTCCTTTTCATCTTCCGTCAAGTTATGGAAGAATTTATCATTTCCATTGATTTTTACAGGAAAATCCCCGTTTACATACTGACAGAGTGAGATTGTACGCTGCTGTCCGTCAAGGAGTTCAAAACCCTTCGGGTTCGGAGACCAGTACATTAAATTTAACGGAAATCCACTCATTACCGTATCGATTACCGCATTTCTCTGAGCCTGCTGATAAATATACTCTCGCTGATAAGGCGGCCTTAAAACCAGCTCGCCGTCTAATCCATAAACTCCGCCATCTCCATCGTCAACATAATTTTCAGCAACCTCTCTGATGCTGATTTCTTTTGGTTCTATTTTCAATTTTCTTTTCCTCCATTTTTGCTTATTTTTTTATTTCTTTTTTTTCTCTTTCTCAGCTGCAATCTTCACCGTTTTCACCCGGTTTCTTTCCGGATGTTCTTTAAACTCTTTTTCTATTTCTATTGTTCTTTCGGCGTTGAAGATTTGGCTTTTGTTGTTGTTCATTTCTTTTATGCCTCTTTTTGCTGTTACTTTTGTTTTTTTATAACTTACGGCGAATCACAATCCTCGCATAAACAGAATGTACATATTCGCCAGTTTTTTCGTTGTAAAGAAAATTTCCTTTTTTAGGCTTTTCTTTTATAACCGGGTTTCCATTTGCCTTTCCTCCAGAAGCGCCTGTGTATGACATATCTTGCCGCATTTCGCGAAAGCTATTGTAAAAGCGTAAGTTCGGAATTCCGGCCTGTTCATCAGTACTTGATTGCAGCATACCAATAATCTCAAATTGTTCATGGTTGTATTTATCCAAATATGTAATCGGAACTCCAAAAACTCCATTACAATACCTGTCTGACAAAAATCCTTGCATATTTTCGTTTTCCGGCGATATGCCATCCGTCACTTCCAGGTGAGAGCAATTCAGAGTTTCTTCCTGATACAGATTCGTGCATAGACAGTCCGCCTCTGCTCTGCTCTTAGCGATTATATTTTTGGAATCTTTTTTGTCAATACTTTTTTGCATTTCTTTTTTACTTTCTGAAAGCGTTATAGAAGCAACTTTATCTTTAATAAGCCCGTGAGATTTTACTGGCACGTTTTCAGTTTTTCGGTAGTCGTTAGCATTGACGATTTCAAATTGGTCAGGGCTGTATTTGTCAAGGAAGGTAATTGGCACGCCGGCAACTCCGTTACAATACCTTTCTGACGAAAATTCTTCCGTATTTGAGTTTTCCTCCAATATACGGTCCATTTTTTCCTGTTGTTGAATCAATACCGGCAAGCCCTTTAATGTTTCCGGCCGCCAGGCCGATGATTTCAAACTGGGAGGCGTTATGACGGTTAAGGTATGTAATCGGTACGCCCATAATTCCGGCATTATAACGAGACTGCCAAGGGCAGCTCGTCTGCCCTTCGGCAGCTCGTCGTTATTTATATTTTTATGTATATTTTTAAAAATCTCAGACTCTATCTCCTCCTTATACCCGACCGCATGCTTATGAAGCAATTTTCTTAATTTTGTATTAGCTGCGGGAATAATGAAGAAACTCTTTTCACCGTCTCGTTCTCCCGTTCGTGTAACCTCCCATTCATCAGCAGAAAAGTTTTTAAATTCATCTTTTGTTACTTCCCAGGATTCGCAATAATCACAAGGGATATTTGAAACTTTGTCAACATTGATGGCATCGTAATTATCATATTGCGGGAATTCTGCCGGCGTGTAATTTTTCCACAGTATAAGTTTTTCGTGACGTTTTTTAATGTCAAGGTTTGTAAACCACAGTTTATTTCCAAATTTCTTAATTGTTCCGTTAGGCTGCAGAAACTCTTTTACTGCAGAATAACCCATCCACATTTCGTTGTTTTTTAAAAGTGGAAATATGATTTTGTATGTAACCCAGTTTAAGTCACCGATTATCAAGAATTTCTTTTTATGCTCAAAAAGTTGAGGTATAAAATCCTCGCGGGCAATGCTGAACGGCGGATTCGTCACCACAATATCGGCCTCTTTCAATAAGTCAATGCATTCCTGATTCCGAAAATCTCCATTTCCTTCCAGGGGCGTCTTAACTCCGGCTTCAATATCATTATCGTTTCCGCCAGTGTATTCCATTTTGTAAGTTGGTTTTTCTCTATCGTAATGTGTTGATATAAGTTTTTTAAGCCCGAGATGGCCAAAATTTAGATGGAAATATCGCCAGAAAGCAGACCAGGTCGGGTCATCACAGTTACAAAATATTATTTTATCTTTAAAATGTTCTTTGTAATGTCTCAATTCTTCTGAAACATCATTTAATTGAGTATAAAACTCATCATTTTTGGCTTCTTTAGCTTTATGTAAATTTTCATTTGCCAATTTTTTTCCTCCTTTTTGGGCTTTTAATTTAAAAGTCCGCTAAAGATAAAATGACGAATCAGCAATGAAAAATAATATTTTTTGAAACGTTTTTTTATTTTTTTCATACAAAAAAAACCGCCAGCTTTCGCCAGCGGTTCAAAGTTAAATTACAAGTGCATCATTATTTTCTTCTCTTCCTTCTTCCAGCATATATGCCAGAGCAATATTCCAGTTCTGCTCCTGCAGCCGTTTCACGATACCTTTATCATATCCAAGATTGATAAAATCCAATCTTAGAAAATCAACAAAGTCTTTTTCTGTCAATTCCATGGCAATCGCTTCTGCCGTTCTTTTCTGATAATCAGATAAATATTCTTTTGCCGATTCATTTTTCGTCTTTTTGTATGTCTTAAATGCATCAACACATTTGAATCTTGAATTGGAAGCATACATGAACGCTGATTTCAGGCGCCGGATTTTTTTATCGTATTCCCGGCCAGCCATCAGGTTGCATGCAGAAACAATCTCGGAATATCCTGGAGTTACAGCAGAAGTGCAGTCCGGCAGAACAAAATCAAAAATTCCGTCCTTATTGTCAATATGGACATTAATACATCGCGGTGTCTGCATGTTTCCAGGGTGAATAAATGCACGGCCAAAGTCTTCTGGAATTGTTGACATGCTAACATTAATATCCTGAATTCCTTCTCGTAAAACTTCACACAGGAATGCCTCCGGCCCCACTTTTTTAATAGATGTCGGCAAATGAATCTCTGTCAATCTCGGACAGCCTCTAAACGCTCCCCTCTGGATAGTCTCCAGGCCTTCGTTAAAAATCACTTCTTTCAGCTCACCACATGAGAAAAAGGCATTAATGCCAATTTCTTTAACCTGCGGCGGAAATACGAGTCTTTTCATAGAGCATCCAGAAAAAACATGCTGATTGCCGTTTCCTCCAATATGTTCAATTCCATGTCCAAAATCAATTTCTGTCAGGTATGCACATCCATAAAATGCTTCGTTTTGCAGACTAACCATGCTGTCAGGAAAAATGACCTTACTTATTTTAGACCTGGAAAATGCGTGCTTCCTGATTCTCGTGACTCCGTCAGGAATAACCACTGTACCGGTTTTTCCCGCTGGGCAGAGAATCAGGGTTTTCATGTCGGCGGAGTATAAAATTCCGTCAACTGTTTTGTATCGTGGCACTCGAGATTCAAGCTCTTCAATATCACGATTACAAAAATTATACAATAGCGCGTCATCATAATTGATATTTTCATCCTCAATGATTACCTTTTTGGGGAATTTTCTCATTGCTGCAAAAGCATTTACATTAGGAACACGAACGCAGTCTCTTGGTCTTTTTGGAACGCAATAACAGATATCATTTTTTGGCAATACAATCTCATCCGCCGTCTCATCAATATCAATGATGAATGGCCCGAGGCATTTAATACCGTCAACAAACGGCCGGTCTAAAAAACCAGAATCCACAAATGAGGCATCCTGCACCATTGAAATTCTCATCTTATTCTTATCCAAGCCAACAGCATTTCTTGCTTTACAGCATTCAAATGCATAGTCTTCAATCCGGTTAAACAGCGTGAAATCAATTGCAGCGCCATCATTCTGACCAAACGCATTTAACAATCTATATCCGGCTTTTTCAACCAGATATTTGCCAGTCATGAAATTACTGGATTTGGATTCTACATTCTTCACATTTGGCAGCATCTTATTCGGAATGATAATTGAGAGAACGTTCCTTTCAATTATCAGATTCTCAACACTTGAAAATACTTTTTTGCATTTTTCTCTGTCAATCCTGAATTTCGGAAAGATAAACGAAATAGTTTTTGCTTCATTCATTACTTCAATATCAGTACATATTGTACCATTAGTGTAGAATTTAGAATCTCCAATCGTGACCCACTCATAATTATTTTTATTCATATTTTTCTCCTTTCTTTTTTGCATTTCTGAAATTAATATGCATGATTTCGAAACAGAGAAAAAACCGCTGGAACGCTTAGGCTCTCTTTTTTAGAAAAACAAAAAAGAGAGAAGACTTTCGCCTTCTCTCAGTACCCTGCCCACTGCAGGATTTCAATGTACTCTCTCGTTAATTTCTCGTCTTCTGACATCATTGCATTTATGATTTTTTCCGAAGCGGTATTCATTACTGCATTGAAAATGGTACATACATCATCAACAGAAATCCTCTCTTTCTCCATGACAACGATATACAGCGTTTTTGCGGCTTCCGGATGTAGTCGTAAAAAATTCGTATGCCATTTCAGGATACCGGCTCTTCCTCCAATTTTGGACACGATATATCCTTCGCCATTACAGATTAACGCCATTGCAGGATTAAGAATCTGCTGCGAACCGCAGCAGAGAAAGCCATCAACTACAGAATACGGACCAATTTTGTGTTTTAACATACCACATTTTCCTTTCTTTTTTCGCTTATGCATACAATATGCCGAATTTCCGGCATAAAAAAAATGCAGCGCCGAAGGCGCTGCTGCAAAATTACAACCGCATCGAATTACTTTTCCCATTCTTCTTGATTGCTTCCATTAGATAAGCCGCAACCTCAGTACGATTTTGCTGCACTGCTGATTCATGAAGAGATTTAAGGGCATTCGATGTAAGAATATTGAAACTGATAAGCGTGATTGCGTCCTGTGTACGATTGGAATCAATCATATATTCCACTATCTTCTTACCTACCCTCCTGATGTATGCTGTTAACTCATCAGACGGTTTGCGCCCAAAAGCATAAAGATAAGAATACATCGCGAAAGCAGTATCGTATGATGGCTTACCACTCTTTCCGTACTGGAAGAGATTTTCTTCCATCTCTGGAATCCCGGAATTCAAGGCACATTCGCAAAGGCCTATATCGGATTCATTAACGAACTTCGGAAGGTATATTACACGTCCATTCACTGAGATTTCTACGGTCATCGGAATATTGCATGAATCATATTTCCAATAGTAGCCATGCCAATCGGCCGGGTCGGCCGGGCTTATCGCACGAATCAGATTATGCGGCATATCAGTACTCCGAATATTCACTGCATTAACATTGGCTAGCGCATTATCACCAAGAGCCCTAACCGATTCTGGAAGGTCAAGCTTTGAAATTTCAGTATAGCTAAAAGCATGACTTTCTATGACCATCAGACCCTTATTCAGCTTTACTTCCGTCAAACTATTACATCCTTGGAATGCAGAAGCCTTAATGACTTTGACATTTTTGGGGACACTGACTTTCTGCAATTCGTGGCACATATAGAAACTTAAAGCTCCAATCTTTTCCAGCGATTCAGGGAAACTTACAGATATGATTTCGCTATGTTTTGAAAAAGCATTACCACCAATTGATTTAACGCCCTCTGGGATTACCAGATGCTTCAAATCACTTTTATCCGCGCATCTATGAATTCCAACAACCTCCATATCACTTTTTCTTACGAGCAAGCCATTGCTCAGCACTTCCAGTCCAGCAAGTTCTGCGTCTTTACCTGTCTTTCTTTTTGCCATTTTTTTTCTTCCTTTCTTTGTATGTTTTTTTTGTACATGATTAATATGACGGATTTGGCAGTAGGCAAAACAGGCAAAAGTTCTTGTATTTTTGTACAACTTTGTATAATCATATTGTATGTACAGTGGTAGTATTCTGTGCAGAAAAGCTTTTGCACTGGAATATGCTTTGTTGCAGCCTTTTTGTACTACACGCACAAAAAAGCGTCAGCTGATGCTGACGCTCACAATAAATCTTACGATAAAGCAAAGTCTTCTTTTTCTGTTTCTTTTGTGTTCTGTAAAATGTATGAGATACTTGGTAACCATCCTTTTTTCAGGAGGCCGTTTAAGATTCTTTTGTTATATTTTACTTCTACAAGCTTTAGAAAATCCATGAAATCATCTTCAGTCGTGAATGCAATAATACTAAGCGCGGTTAACAGATAATTTTCCTGAATTGCCTTTTTTATTTTTTCGTCCTTTGTTTTTTTATATACTTTGAATGCAGTAATACTTCGACTTGTCGTACTTATGGCAAAAATATAAGCTTCATTCAATATCTCTACGGCTTTTTTGCCAGGCAGCATATCGAATGCCGCAGCTGTAGTCAGAAATCCATGACGTGACATATACTCAGGAATTACAAAATCAAACATATCAGATGCATTATCCACATGGACATTAATGCATATTGTTCCTGAAGACTTTTCCGCTTTTACAAAAGCAGCGATAAAATTGCTGGGTATGGATTTAAGAGTTACCGTAATATCTTCTGTCCTTAGGATGCCAGGGTGAAAAGCACAATTTCCGATATAGCGTAGTGTTTCAGGAAAATCCAGATTCTTGATTAAGTCACACTTGGAAAATGCATCATTCCCAATCTCCTGCAATCCTTCGTTAAATTTTACTTCTTTCAGTTCATCGCAATAGTAAAATGCCCCATCCCCGATTGTCTTGACCTGAGGTGGGATTTCAAGCTTAGTGATAGAACAAAACGCAAATGCCATAACACCGCCAATTTCCTCAATTCCGTTTCCAAAATCAACAGATTTTAAGCGAGAGCATTCGTAGAAAGCATTCTTTTCAATCTTTTTAAGACTGTCAGGGAAAGATACTTCTTCGATTTTAGAATTAGCAAACGCAAATGCCTTAATTTCTGTTACGCCTTCCGGGATTGTGACACTTCCATTTTTACCACGCGGGCATACCAGTAACGCACTCATATCTTTGTTATACAAAACTCCATCTACGGTTTTATACTGCTGGATATGCGATTCTATTGTCTTCAAAGACCGTATGCCGTATAAAGCTTCCACAAAATCATCAGCATTATCAAAAGGTTCAGCCGTGCTGCTGCCTGGTTCCAAGATAAGTTTTTCCGGAGTCAGTCGTGCTGCATAATATAAGCTTTTTGCATCCGAAACCTTAACGCATTTTGTATGCTTCAGCTGATGGAATTTGATTTTGCCTTCTGGGAGAATAACGGTGTCAGCATTCTCATCAATGTTAAGGATAGTGGTTCCATACTGTGTTCTGAATACCTTAAGGCCATTAACAAAAGGCTGCTCCATGAACCCTGAACCTGTAAAAGAGTTTTCATATGTTGTAAATTTACCACCTGAAAACAGATTAACAAATTCATGGGATTTGCATCCGTCCAAGGCATATTCATTAATCGATATAAAATCGCTGCCATCAAGCGGCGTATCTTCGCTTTGTCCAAAAGCATTCAACAATCTGAGTGTTGATTTAACTATCAGATACTTTCCACTCTTAAATACTTTTGAGTCAGACTTAACGTGTTTGACATTAGGGAACATTCTGTTCGGGATACAGATAATTGCCACTTCCGGGCCAATGTAAATTTCTTCAACATTCGGGAAAACTTTTTTGTTACCTCGGTCAATATCAATCGCCATATGCTGAAAGCATAACTGTTTGACTGTGTCTTTCATGTTAATATCAGTACATACTACACCATTCGTAAAAAAATCAACATCATCAACGGTCTCCCAGCGATAATTTTTACTCATATTTTTCATTCCTTCCTTTTTTCTACCAGTATTCTGGCGATATTTACATATACAATATGCCGGATTTTGTGAAAAGGAAATTGCACTTTTTCCAAAGCTATTCTTGTTTTTCTACATAATTCTGTGGTATATTATTCTCAGCATACGAGGTCAGAAATGGTGTTCCTGACGCACTCTTCGGAGTACCTGAGATGCTGGGATACACCGCCCGGCCGTATGTCATTTCTAAGGCTTTCGTTTGAAGCCTTTTTTTTGTTTTTTTTTGCAAAAAAAGCGCCCGGGGAAATAATTTCCCGGGCTGGCTACAAATCAGCATGATAAATCATCAAGTTTAAGTTTTTCAGACTCATTCAGTAAATAAGCCTTCGCTAATACCATACTATTCGGCAGTATTTGCAGGATTTCAGTAAGCGCTTCAACGTCATCTACCAAATGCATACGGAATAGGTCAACCAATGCAGATTCTTCGTCAATATTGATGAATTCTCTCACGCAATCAACAATATTTTTACGCAGATATTTCTCGGCAGTTATACTCTTCAAGTCCCTGCATTCCGCCAACGCGATTTGAAATCTTATCCTTGTGTCAATCGCATACGGGAACATATTCTCAGGAAAATCATTCCTGGCTTCAATGAAATTGCTTAACTCATTACTTGTGTCTATCAGAATATGTGAAGGAAAGTATACTGTCCGCTTTGGCGTATGTACTTTTACATACGGCTGAGCCAGTGAATCAGCCTTGTGTAATGTATCAAAATCACAGGCGAATGTGATTGTTTCAGAGACGGAGCTGCAAAAATAAGATGGAATATTAGATGATTCCAAATACACGTCAGAGGCATGAAGCGGGCCAATATCCTGAAGTTCTTTAACCGACGCAGGGAACCGCAGTTCTTTCAGCTTCGTGTCCATAAGGGCGTCGTGCTGTATGACTTTAACATGTTTCCCCAAATGGATATTCTCCAGTCCGGAGCTGCAGAACGCATACGGGCCAATCGTCCTGACACTGTCAGGGATTACTATCTCACGCAGTGAAATATTGGAGTCAAAGCATGAATCCGGAATTTCTGTAAGCGAATTGCTAAGCTTAACTTTTTGAAGCTTCCGGCAGTTAAAGAACACTGCTTTTTCAAGGCTTTTGACCGAATCAGGCATCTCTATCTCTTCAACCTTAGAGTCAAAAAATGCATTTTTCTCAATTTCTTTTGTTCCTTCTTTGATTTTTACAGCTCCATGTCTATTTTTCGGACATGCGAGCAGCGTTTTTCCGGCTTTGTCATACAAAACGCCATCATAAGTCATATATCTCTCACTTTTGTCTGTAATCTGAATATTTTGCAGATTGCTGCAATTTTTAATATAAATGCAAAAATCTTCTTTATCTTCATTTACCTCACAATCAATAACGAGATTTTTTGGCGCCGCATACGCATATAAAACACGCTTGAAAAACAGACTGCTGTTTTTGACGATTATTTTGTCATAACTTTTGCACAGTTTACGAAGAAATGTTACGTCATGTCTGTTATTCAGAAAATATGTTGCAATTTCAGGAATTACCAGTTCCTTCACATCCTCGTCAACACCAATAATCATACTTCCAGCCATATATGCACCGCCAAATGGCTTTAATTCCATGAACGCTGAACCCCAAAAAGCAAACTGGCAGCCGCCTTTTACACAGTCTTCATTAATGATTTTGGTTGAACTGCAGCCATCAAACGCATAGTCGTCAATAAACTCAACAGATTTCAGATTTATGACCTCATCTGGTTTTTTGCAGAACGTATTAAGCAGCCAGATATCAGTATGTTTTCCGTTCTTATTCGGGAATATATTGTAGTCTACCCTTATCAGCATGTCTGAATTGAGAAAATGCCTGTTGTAAGATATGATATTTCTCACATTCGGGAACATTTTATTCGGGATTGATATGCAATCTACTTCTTCCCCAATAACAAGTGTTGTTACACTCGGGAATGATTTTTCTGCTACTTTTCCGATTGAAACATCGTCAAATCCCTCAAATTCCACTACCTCAACGCCGTCATCAACATCCATATCAAACACTGATACACTTCCCGGAATACATTTGCACATAAACCTGCAGCCATTGTCTTTAAATTCTTTTATCATTTTTTTGCTCCTTTCTTTTTGCTTTTTTACAAAATTAATATGCAGTATCTTCCACGCAGAAAAAACGCCCCGCAAAATAATTGCGGGGTGTCGTCTCAGAGCCTGAGGCTTTAGAAGCTTACAATTTCATTGAAGGTTTTTTATCGTTTTTTTTCATTTCTTCCATCAGATACGCTGCAATATCGTTGCTTCCATTATTGACAGCATTTTCATACAGACTCTTTGCCGCTGCCGGGGTAAGCAGTCCAAGACCGATAAACTTGGCAGCCTCAGCATTACGATTTGTTGCTATCAAGCGCGATGCGATGCTTTTGCTCATACGTTTTATATATTTTTTTAAGTCTTCGCACGGCTCTTTACCCGACTCCAAAAGATACATATATGTTGCATATGCAGTATCAGCAGAAGTATCCCCTGAATTACAGTATTTATACATCGTCTGCATCTTTTCCGGCATCCCGGAATTTAATGCACATTCGCAATCCGCAGCATTGGTTGTCTCTATGTATTTCGGTAAAAAATAAATACCATCATCTGTCACAAGTTCTACCACCATCGGCCAGTTTCTGTGAGTATATTCTGAATGTGTAGCCCAGCTTATCGGGCTTACGGCACGCGTAAGATTATGCGGCAATTCACCATGTATCGTTACTTTTCTGGCATACTGCAGTGCCTCATCTCCTACAACCCGCAACGATTTTGGAAGTACAAAGTTATTTAGGTTTTTGCATACATAAAACGCTGACTGCTCAATTACCTGCAGGCCTTCGTTGAATACAATATTTTTCAGCTTAGAACAATCCGCGAAGGCCAGGCTTTCAATGACCCGTAAGCTGTCAGGAAGAACAATTTCTTCAAGCCCTCTGCATGAAGCAAACGCGTTCTTTCCAATGCATTCCAGCCCATTCCCGAACTGAATATCAGTAAGCTTAGTACAGTGCGAAAATGCATCGTTTCCAATCTTCTTTAACGAATTTGGTAACTTAACAGATTTTATATCGCTGTACTGAAACTTATTTTTAGATACAAATGCAGCCGGCCCGATAATTTCAATCCCTTCAGGGATGACCAGGTTCTCCGTGCTTTCTTCAATGTCAGGATTCAACCCAATAAGCTTTTTACTGTTCTTTTCAACCATGAAAATATCATCAACAATCTCCAACTCTGCTTCTTTTGCTTTATTTACTCTTTTTACCATTTCTTCTATTCCTTTCTTTTTGTTTTTTAATACATCGTTAATATGCGTGATTTGCCGACGAAACAAAAAGAAGCCGACCCCGCAAAAAGGTGGCTTCTTTCAATACAGAACAAACTTTTGTGTTGCAAAAGTCGTCATATTTTGCTATCTTATTTCCAGGGAGGGCACTTAGAACACGTTCTTTCGTGTAGTTTTTCTTTGCCAGAAAATCTAATACCGCAAAAAAATGTATACCAGTATTGCAGTACAGTTTGGTAGGCATATCCTTCTTGTATGGTCACTTACATACAGGACCCCAAACGTCCTGTATGCATAGACTGTGCAAGGAGGGCGAAAATATGTCAGCTGAATTATACTTAAAATATTTACAGTTTTTGTTTGATATTGTGGTATTTCTTTACATTGTCAGCAAAGCTCGTTAAATAGCAATACGTTCTTTGTTGCCCTCCTCATATTCGATAACTCGCCAGCAAAGCTGGGCTCGTTATCAGTGCAAAGTTAATATGCAGGATTTTTCAAAAATGATAACACCTTTTTGAATTTTTTTATTTTTTTTGCATCGCTTTTGTAGCGTTGCTATTTTTTTATCTATTTTGCCGGCAACGCAACAAAAAGAAGAGGCTTCTGCCTCTTCCGTATGCCGGTGTTTTTAGTTTTCTTTCGCTTTCAGGGCTCTGACCAGACGACTTGTCCCGAGCCTGTCCGCTCCAAGATTAATCATCAGTTCTGCATCCAGAAAATCCTTAACACCGCCTGCTGCCTTGATTTTGACATTTGGGCCGACGTGATTTTTCATCAGGACGATATCTTCCGGTGTCGCTCCGGCTGTAGAAAATCCGGTGGATGTCTTAATATACTCCGCACCTGCAGCGGTGACAATCTTGCACATTGTAATCTTCTCTTCTTCTGTCAGGAGACATGTCTCAATAATGACCTTAAGCACTTTTCCATCGCATGCTTCATGAATTGCACGGATTTCTTTTTTAATATCGTCATATTTTTTATCTTTTAACATTCCAATATTGATGACCATATCTATCTCAGACGCACCGTTTTTAATTGCATCTTTGGTTTCATACACTTTAACAGCAGTCGTATTGTACCCGTTCGGAAAACCAATAACAGTACATACTGGAAGGCTGCTGCCCTTTTTCTTCAGATACTCTGCTGCCTGTTTAACATACGCAGGAGGAATGCAGGCAGATGCAGTATCATATTTAACTGCATCATCCAGGACAGTTTTGATATCTCCCCATGTTGCAGTCTGAGAAAGTAAGGTGTGGTCTACTTTTTTTAGAATTTCTTTTGTGTTTGGCATATTTTTTGTTCCTTTCTTTTCTTTTCGGATTTGTTTTTTTTGTGTCGTGTTTAGTATGCAATATTTTGAGAAAGGTGGAAAAGAGGAGGCAGCGCAAAGCGCTGCCTCTATGTAGCTTAAGCTGTCTTAACAAAACCTTTTGAAACTTCATGATTGAATTTCTCAATATCGTACCAGAAACAGCCAGTACAGACTTTTGTATCTTCGTCTCCACAAATCCAGCCTACCTGATACCCCATCGTTCTGGCATCAAATCGCTTGCCGCGTCGTTTACAGACGGTGCAATGCTGTCTTTTAGCATCGTTTGCCGGCTTGCAAAGCGGCTGGAAATCCTGTAATTTTTGTGTCTTAACGTCTGTATTGCTTAGCTCGTCATATTTTCCATTTTTGTGGTCAACCTCAATATTGACTCCAACATCCAGTAGAGCACACTTCCGTTTTGACATTTCTTTTCTGATGTCCTGACGAATACTACGACATTTGCTAACAGAATTTCTGTTTGTTCCATCAAGCTTAACAGAGTACACTTTGCCATTTTTGTGCTCTCTTTTGATTTTGTATCTTTTTCCAAGATAGCTTGCGTCCGAACGCGCCCACTGGCAGCCATTAGTACTTCTGAAATTCGGATGTACTTTTTCCAACTCTTCTACTGTAATTGCTCTGGAAAAACATGTAGTGGCATCTTCTGCATCATACCTAATGCCTGCGTATATTTCGAAAAGCATGCCAAGCGTTGAAGGGGTTAGAGAAGCTGCCTGACATTCTTTTTTCTTGACAAATGCTAATATTCTTTTGTTAGAAGTTTTTGGTAATTTAATCATGTCCTGGATTTTCTTATTAATCTCTTTATCTGTCATTGCGCTTCTCCCTTCTTGACATCTATATCCATTTTCTCAAGTCGTTTGATTGACTTGTCATAGTATTCTTTTGATAATTCGCATCCAACAAAATTTCTGCCTGCATTACTTGCTGCAACTGCTGTTGTCCCAGAACCGGAAAAACAATCGACAATCACATCTCCTTCTTCTGAATGCTTCTTTATTAAGTCTTCTATTAATGCGAGTGGTTTTTGTGTCGGATGGAATCTTCCTTTGTCGTGACAAATCGGATATTTATAAATCCCGTTGTCGTATTCTGAATGGAATGTTGGGCATCCGCCTTTAACTCCAAGAACCGCAATCTCTCTTGCGTTTGTAAGATAATTTGTCTTACTGTTAAGAGGTACAGGATTTGTTTTTAGCCATTCAATCAGTCTTAGTTGCTTGAATTTTGCATTTTCGAAATATTCTTTTAACGTAGTCAGCTTCCAGAGGTCGTAAAAACAAATTAAAGTACCGCCTTTTCTTAATACCCGATATGATTCAGCAATTACTTTATCCAATCCGGTAAATCCGTTATCCCAATCACCAAAATCCATTGAGACTCTGAAACGGTCCGTGTTATCTCCTTTAAGCTCCCCCGATTGAAAATTTGTATCTCTTGACACTTCGTATGGGGGGTCAATCAAAAATAAATCGACAGAGTTGTTTGGAAGATTTTTTAGAAAATCAAAGCAGCTTTGATTGCTTAATTCAATACTCGTATTACTCATCAGAAGTCACCTCCAATCCAAACGGAGGCAAGACTCCAATATTTACATATAGTCATATATTTCTATCTCTCCTTCTTTGCATTTTTATTTACCAAGAGTTGTATTCCTGTTGCGTGAATGAACATTTCTTGCTTCTGGCCTATCTATGTGTGAATTTTTCAAAACCGATAAAATTTTGCGAGTTTTCTTACGCGCATAGATAAAATGCAAAATCAGAGAAAAAGCAGAATACACCATTATTTCCCCAATACAAAAAAAGAGGCTTCCGCCTCTTTTCAAAAAAATGCTTAAAAATATTTTTTCAATCGCCTTTCAGCATCCTCTTCGCCTTTTCCACATGTTCTTCCAGCAGCCCGCCTTTCGTTTCATCATTAACATAGAACTCAGTTCTGACCAAATGACCGCCAAGCCCGAAACTTTTGTAATGTTTTTCATCAAAGTCATCATCCAGCGATACAAAATTCTTAACCATACTTCCGTTTTCTTTCAACCAGGCCGCAATCTCTTCCGGCCGGTTAGACATAATCACCGGTGTTACATCCACAATTTCCATTCCATATTTTCCAAGACAGTCTTTCAGATATCTATACATAGAATGCGGTTCTTTTGTCTCGCTGCCGCAAAGTTCTCTCCAGGATGACGACAGAACAATCCGGCAATCGCATTCTTTACATATCTCTGCCAGGCGCTCCACTGCCCGCATATCTATCTCTTCTCCGGTGTCCTTTCCTTTTAGATACGCCATATTGTTTAGGACACCGTCCACGTCTAGAAAGATTATGTTTGTCGGGGAAAGTATTTTTGCCATTTTTTTTCTCCTTTCTTTTTGTATTTATACATACAATATGCCGGATTTCTGCCAGCAGAGAAAATTTTGCGGGCAGCCGGCGAACGGAAAGTCAAAAAAATGCACCTCGTGTTTTTAGTTTTTCAAAACACGAGGTGCGGCTTTTTTATCTATTTTTTTTATGTAATAGGAAAATTTGGAAATGTACTAAGCTGTGTCCCAAACTGTTTAACCATCTTTGTTGAAATCCCAACATATCCGCCAGCCATATCTTTACCGACCATAGAACAATATTTTGCAAAGTCAGGTGATTGAAAAATTTTATATACATCTTTTAATGCATATTCGTATAACATTTCATCAAAAATGTACTTATCAACCTCTTTATTTCCGTCCGGCTTAGTTTTTGGTGAAATTACAATATCGATATCTATTGTTGTATACATGCCAGAATAGACGATAACATCTTCATCCAATATATGTGGTACAATTTTGGGGAGGCCTTTATCAATTACATGTTTAAAAACAACTTTTTTGAAACAACTATTTTGTATTCCCTGGCTTCTGCCAAATAAGAACCAATCGGCATTCTTATCCATATCACGAGTGGTCAACTCATCCCGTAGTGAACTTAAATACGCATATGCTTTTGGAAAAGATTTTTTTAACTTATCTTCTGTTAGCGGTTTATATCCACTTGTTATTTCCACCCCATCTCTATTAAAAAAGCGTGGCGATAAAATTTTTTCATAAGGGAAAATAATATGTGTATTGTCCATGTTACCATTATATTTAGAGGCTTTAATACATCTATGTAAAATAGTTGATTCAATTTCTTTAATGTTTCCTGACTTATCTTTGAAATATACTATTTTCTTCTTGTCAGTATGTTTTCCACAATATTCTTCCGTTAATTCCTTGTTGCAATATGTATGTATTACATATACAGCATCTCTGTTTGTTGCAATTCCGTTTTGCACTATTGCCATATTTGATATTTTTATCGGAAGATTTCTGTTCTTTTCCAGAAATTTGATGTCTTCATCAGAACTGAGATTCCATGGATTATCATGTAACTGATTTGCGAAATATTCAAATGAAAATTTATTTTCAACAACCACTTTGTACATTGAATATTCTTTATAATCCACTGAAAAATCAGTTCTATTCTTATTTTTGTTGAGTATACAGATGCAAGTATAAGTATCAGCATCTTGAAAAATCTTCGATGTTTTAAAATCATATATTGCAGAAATATACTTGTTATCAATCAAATAATTTCGGAATTTTTTTTGAGAGCTGTTTTTCATAAATGAATTTGGTGAAATATATCCAAGCTTTCCTTTATCGTTCAATAGATTAATTCCAATTTCGTAAAATACTATATATAAGTCTATCATTCCGTCTACAAATTGGAATTGTTTAATCACATCTCTGTACTCATCTGGAATGTTATGGACTCTTACAAATGGAGGATTTCCCACAACATAATCATATTTTCCAATGTGTTTTTTGCACTCAATTAATGTATCTCCACATGTCAAATTTTTCTCCCATTGTATTTCTGGTATCTCATATACAGCAAGAAGGCTGTTGAGTCTTTCTAATGCTTTTTGATACAAAATTTTATCTTTTTCAATTCCAAAAACATTAACCTGCATAATATCTGTTATCTGTTGTTTTGACAATCCAATTTTAGTACCTTCAGAAATAATTCGCTGTACTATATTAATCAGAAACGCACCATCTCCGAACGATGGTTCCATTATTTTTCTTGTAAGCACATGATTTTCGGTATAACCAATATTATTCAATATCATTGAAACAATGCCATCTGGTGTCATGTACTGTCCTTCCTTTTTCTTATCCGTCATACTTACTCCTTCTGTGTCCAATTTTTTTACAAAAAATTTTCTACAGTTAATATGACGAATGGGTCCAAAAACGTAATTTTTTTATATTTTTTTCTCCACAAAAAACGCCCGAAGTTCTCCTTCGGGCATAAAATCTTACAATCTGAATGTATTCTTGCTTCCGCTTCCAATAATATCCAGGGCATACGCCTTTGACATCTTCATACTATCAGCTTCAGCAATAATGTCATACACATCCTGCATCTCTTTCTTTCCATAAATACCTGTTTTAAGGAATCTCGCAAGAGCCTCATCCATTCCTTCTTCTATCAAATCCTGGACAAGTTTTTTTCTGTTTCTTTTTAAGTATCTTTTTGTTGCCTCGTCGTGAGAATTCTGCCATTCCAGAAAAGCCATCGGCAATTTCTGCTTGATGTCTTTACAGTATCGGAAAAGATTTGCCGGAATGTAAGCTCCAATCCTGTTCATGGTATCATTGATTTCCTGGATACTTTTTTCAGATATGTTTGATGGAACAAGTATCGTTCTTTCCGGTGTCTGGATGCAGTAGATTTCATTTTTTAATGCCTCACAAGACGAATAACTGTATCCATTTGGTTTATATCTCGTCTCCGGAATCATAGCAAGCAGCAGGTTTTGGGGTATATTTTCGGTCTGAAGAGTTACTACTCTTACATGTGCCAGTTCCTCTCGTCTATAATCACTGAATTTAGTAACCGTTGATGGAAGCTCTACTCGCCTGACCATGGATTGATAGGATGTTAATGCGCAAGAAGAGCTGAGATATATTTCTGAAACGCCTTCACCGAATTTAATCGCAGTGGTCATTCCTTCCAGTTCGCAATAGCAGTTTGAGTCCTCTACACTTCCTGGGATTTCCAGTTCTTTAAGCTTATTCATCCCGCAGAGGCTGCGGTATCCAAGTTTTTTAATACTGTCAGGTAGTTTTAAAGAGCTGATGCTCCTGCATCCAATAAACGCACACTCGCCAATCTCCTTAACAGAATCAGGAATCTCTACGCTTTCCAAAGATGTGTCTTTGTAAAATGCATATTTGCAGATTTTTTCAACAGAATCTGGAATTACAACCTTTCTTAAGCCATTATCTAATTGATTACATTTAACCAGATGTTTCATATCGGCTGTGTAAATAATCCCGTTAATATCAACATAATGTTTGTTTGTCGGACTAACTTTAATGCAGCATTCTTTCAGGTTTGCGAATTCGTTTTCATCAATATCATCTTCAGCATTGAAAATCAGTGTGTTGCTGTAAATCCACAAATATGACCTGCATCTAAAAAATACGCTGTTTTTACATCGTACATCAATTACATCGTTGCTTCGGAAGAATACATTTTTAGCAATCAGTGTTGTGTCTGCAGGAATTACACAGGTGTTAAACCCAGGTTTTGTGTTTACATCAGTAATTATCGTTCCCACCATACTTACATTATATTCCTCAGGAAGTTCTCTTGTCGGAATATTTGACCTTGAAAACGCTGCCTTATCCACGCGTCTTACATCTTCTGTATTAATTACAGTTCCTGCACTGCATCGAGTCAACGCATTTTCGTCAATAGCGGCAATGCCTTTCAAGTCCAGCACCTCATCTTCTCTCAGACAGAAAGAATTAAGAAGTATCAGTCTGTCACTACTTACGGTATAATAATTCCTCTTCTCAACAAGCATTGTTCCGGATACGTATCTCTCGTTGTCAGACTTCACTTCCCTGACATTTGGAAATACCTTATTTGGAATGTTTATTAACTTGATAGACTCACCAATATAGATTCTCTTAATATTGTCCAGCTGTCCAGCTGATTTAAGCTTGATTTCTACTTTATCAAATCCCTCATCAAAGCACACTTCCTCAGCATTCTCATCATCACAGATGATGTCAATACAGGTATTACTTGAAACGTCCACATAATATCTGACACCGTTTTTAACAGTAACCTTGCATTCTAGATTTTTTTTCATTTTTTCTTTCCCTTTCTTTTTGTTTATTTATATGCTAATATGCGAAAATTGCCGACAAAACGAAAAAGACCGCTGCAGTTTGCAGCAGTCTCCTTAAATCACAAATTTCTGTTTCGTCTGTCCACCCTCATTCAGCTTCATCAGAATATACGCCGACACATCAGGGTATTCAGCAATCTCTGGCAGAATTTCCTTTAACGTTCTTTTCGACATCAGGCTATTTCGGACCATCTGAACCGCCTCTTTATTTCTGCCTTCTGCCAACAGTCTTTTGAAAATCACCCGGGAATGTTTTTTTAAGTATTTTTTTGCATTTTCATTTTGAGTTTTTGTAAAAATCTGGCGTGCTGTTTCCTGTCGCTCAACTGCTGAATAGGCGAAAATATATGTCGGCGGCGCTTCATATTTTTCGTTTTCAATAAAGTTCTTGATAATATCTTTCATCTCTATCGGTGACTTTGGATGTTTCGGAATTATCAGTTCGCGGCCGTATGTCTCTATAGTTACTGTCCCAATCGCAATGCCGGAGTATATACATGACTGTGTTATTGCAAATTCCAGGTCGGGGATGTATTTCTTAACATGGACTTTTCTGACATTTGAAAATACATTTTCTCTGATTTCTGTTACCGACTCCGGGATTGTTACTTCTTCCAGCGACGGATTATTGAAGAATGCGTTGCTTTCTATCACCTCAAGACCGTCAGGAAGAAGTAATTCCTGGATATTATTATTCTGGAATGCCGCCATTCCAATTGCCTTAATCTGTGGCGGTAAAACCAGTTTCTGGATATTGCAGTTTGCAAAGATGCCTTCAGCAGAATAAGAACCGAGCGTTTTAATTCCTTTCCCGAAATCAATCTCGCTTAAATTGCGGCATCCTCTGAATGCGGAGCGCTCTATTGTAACAAGGGAATCCGGAAGTTTTACGGCATAAATCTTACATTTGGTGAACTACTCGGCAATTAAATTACCGAGCATCTGATGTGCGGAGCCTGGGCCCC
>NZ_JAJCGR010000037.1:0-28535 GCF_020553125.1 Blautia sp. MSK20_18 | reverse complement strand
GAAAATCTAAAGAAAGGAGAAGTCACTCAAAGGGCGAATATACAAAAACAAAAACGCAAGGTACAGAAACTTCATTATAAGATAGATAATATCCGTACGGATTACATTAACAAGACAATCGCTGAGATAGTGAAGACCAAGCCATCTTATATAACGATCGAGGACTTAAATGTAAAGGGTATGATGAAGAATCGACATCTTTCAAAAGCAGTTGCATCACAAAAATTTTATGAATTTAGAACAAAGCTTCAGATTAAATGTAATGAAAATGGGATCGAACTTCGAGTAGTAGATAGATGGTATCCATCATCTAAAACCTGTCACTGCTGTGGCGCTGTCAAAAAAGATTTAAAGCTTTCAGATAGAATATTCAAATGCAGTTGCGGTTATGTCGAAGACAGAGATCTCAATGCTGCACTTAATTTGAGAGATGCAATAACTTACGAAGTTGCATAACTAAAACGCAAACGTGAGTATGTACCGAAGGCTATTTTCGGGAATTTACGACTGCGGAGTGTACAAGAACTTGTGAGTAGATATGATCTCGGTCAATCAAAAACATACACGGTGAAGCAGTAAGTAGAACTCGTGAGAGTCTACGTTATCTCGATGCGAGTATATTTACACACATTTTGAGTGGCAGGTGAAACAATGAGACCGAAAAAACTGACCATCAGTGCCTTCGGGCCCTATGCGGACAAAACAGAGATTGATTTTTCAAAGCTTGGAGAGGGAGGTCTCTACCTGATCACCGGTGACACCGGAGCGGGAAAAACCACGATCTTTGATGCGATCACCTTTGCGTTATATGGAAGAGCCAGTGGAGAGGTAAGAGATCCGGCCATGTTTCGGAGCAAATATGCAGAGCCTTCCACAGAGACCTTTGTGGAGCTTGTTTTTTCCTATCAGGGGAAAAATTATCACGTGCGCCGGAGTCCGGAATATATGGCTCCGAAAAAAAGAGGCACCGGACAGACTCTTAGAAAAGCTGAAGCACAGCTGATCTATCCGGATGAACGTCAGCCGGTGACAAAGGCAAAAGATGTTACTGCGGCAGTGGAACAGCTTCTGGGACTGAGTTATGATCAGTTCACACAGATCGCAATGATCGCCCAAGGGGATTTCCAGAAATTACTTCTGGCAGGAACTATACAGAGAGGAGAGATCTTCCGACAGCTCTTTCACACAGGACTTTATCAGCAGATTCAGATGAAACTTAAGGATGCGTCAATAGCCAGATATAAGGAATATGATGAAATGCGCCGCAGTATTGCCCAGTATTTGGATGGAGTGAAAACGGAGACTGCTTCATGGCAGGAGGTAGAGGAATTTGACGAACTGAAAAAGATAAAATTCGAGGGAAAACTGGAGCGGAGTCTGGAACTTCTGAAGCAGTTTCTGGAATATGGTGAAGCACAGGAAAAAGAGCTCCGGGAAAAAGAAGACTCGCTTAATCAGGATATACGAAAAGCAGAAGAGGCACAAAATCTTGTGGCTCAGAAACGAAATCTGGAGCTGAAAAAGAAAAAAGCGGAAAAAGATCTGGAAGAATTAACACCACTTCTACAGCTTGCAGTAGAAGAGGCGGAAAAATATAAAGATGCAGATCACAGATGTGAAGAGCTTGGAATCAGGATCCGTGAAAAAGAAGAAAAGCTGAAAAAATATCAGGAGCTGGAAAAGCTGAAAAAAGAGCTGGAAACAATCGAAGGACAGCTTGAAACAGTCAGTGAAAAAAAAGAGAAGGATATTTCCGAAGAGCAGCTTTTGCAGAAAAAAGATGAGGAAGAAAAAAAACGCCTTTCAATACTGGCAGATGCAGGAGAAGAACTACAAAAATACAAGTTTGAGTACGATAAACTGGACAGTGAAAAACGAAGCTATGACAGCTGTCTGCTGACGGAAGAAGAGATCAAAAAAGAACAGAAACAGATAGATGGATGGCAGGAAGAAATCATCTGGAAAGAAACGCAGCAGAAGGAAGAGCTGGAGCAGCAAAAGAAAGACAAGGCGCTGTTGGACAGCGCGGAGCTGGAACTTCAGAAGGCAGAGACGAAAAAGACAGAAGGGCTTCGGAAAAAGAAAGAATTAGAAGGACTGATTGCTCTGGTTAAGGAGTTTCAAGGGGCTTATAATGCCACGAAAGAGCAGCAGGAAAAATATAAGATTTCCATTGAAAAAGTACAAAAGCAGAGAGAAGTTTACCAGAAACTGTTTCAGAGTTTTCTGGACGCGCAGGCAGGGCTCCTGGCGCAGGAACTGAAAGAGGGCTGCCCATGCCCGGTATGTGGTTCTTTCGAGCATCCGCGTCCGGGAATACTTCCCAAAGGGCAGGTTGTGGATCAGGAAATCCTGGACAGAGAGAAACAAAAACTGGACAGACTGGAGAATGACGCAAATACGCAGAGTGTGGAAGCAGGAAAACGAAAAGAACGCCAGAAAACATTATGGCATCAGATCCAGAGGGAGGCACAAGAGCTTTTACATGAGACGGAATGGAAAAAGCTGATCCCTTTGCTGAAAGAAAAACAGGACCAATGTGAAAAGCAGCTGGCAGACAGCG
Organism: Blautia sp. MSK20_18; assembly: GCF_020553125.1. Classification (NCBI taxonomy): domain Bacteria; kingdom Bacillati; phylum Bacillota; class Clostridia; order Lachnospirales; family Lachnospiraceae; genus Blautia; species Blautia sp. MSK20_18. The sequence continues at coordinate 25,972 of NZ_JAJCGR010000037.1, read as the reverse complement.
AGGAAGAGATTCGCATAGCAATAGAACGTAAAAAAAAGAAGAACGAAACAGAAACGTGGATCGAAAAGCTGGAAACAGAGATCGTTCAGTTACAGGAAGAGAAAAATCAATGTGACAGAAAACAGGCCGGTCTTCAGACAAGAGGCGTGGAAAACAAAAAGCAGCAGCAGATAACAGCAGAAGAGATCCGAAAACTGATTCAGAAAAGTCTGGTGGCAGGAAATGGAGAAGTGACGGACAACACAGCTGCAGGATTTGAAAGACAGATACAGGATATGCTCAGCTGCCTGTCAGAAAAAGTTCAGGGAAAGGAAAAAGAAGCAAAACAGAAACAGGATCTTGAGAAGCTGATCATAGAAAGAGAAAAGACTCTGAAAGAACTGGGAAGAGTTATCAATGAAGCTGCACAGGACATCGTACGTCTGGAAACAGAGAGGAAGAACAAAGCACAGAAAGTGGATGAGCTGAACGAAGAGATCGGAGAAGGTGGAAAAGAATCTCTGGAACAGGAAATAAAAACACAGAGAAAGCTGTATGAAGAGCTGAAAGAAAGCAGCAGAAGAGCTCAACAGAAATTACAGGAGATCCGGGCGGAAAAGGAAAGAATAACAGCGGTTGTAAAAAACTTTGAGGAGCAGAAAAAAGAAATCGGAGAAGTAGATGAGGATGCGCTCAGAGAGCAGTACAGCCGTTTTAGGGAAGAGAAAACACAGCTTTCGGAAAAACGAAAAGCACTTTTTTCTGTTCAGAAGGGAAATGAGGAAATATATCATAAAGTGCAGGTACGTCAGACGGAAATGACTGCGGCGGAAAAAGAATATGTCTGGATGAAAAATCTTTCGGATACAGCCAATGGAAAACTGAACGGAAAGGCAAAGATCGAGCTGGAAACTTATATCCAGATGGCATATTTTGACCGGATCCTGCGAAGAGCCAATCTCCGTCTTATGACCATGAGTAGCGGTCAGTACGAACTGAAACGCCAGGAGCAGAGCAAAAATCAGAAAGAAAAAGCAGGTCTCGATCTGAATGTCATAGATCACTATAACGGAACAGAACGAAGTGTAAAGACATTGTCCGGTGGGGAATCCTTCCAGGCATCTCTGTCCCTTGCACTGGGCCTGTCTGATGAGATCCAGGCCTGCGCAGGGGGAATCCGGCTGGATTCCATGTTTGTAGATGAAGGATTCGGATCCTTGGATGAGGAATCCCTGGAACAGGCCCTGAAAGCCCTGACAAGTCTGACCGACGGAAAACGTCTGGTAGGAATTATCTCACATGTGTCAGAACTGAAGGAACGGATCGAAAATAAGATCATCGTCACCAAAAAATGTGGTGGGGATGGTGTGGGAAGCAGTATAAAAATTCAGTGAAAACGGCAGGAAATCTTCCGATAATCATTGGGAGTCATACCAGTTTGCTGCTTGAAAATACGGCTGAAGTAACGAAAATTGGGATATCCTACCATGTGGGATATCTCATTTACGTGATAGGAAGAAGTTTTCAGCAATTCTTTAGCTTTCTGGATACGCAGATCGGTAAGAAGATCCGTAAAATTTTTGCCGGTTGTCTGTTTGATCAGTCTGCTGATATAAGGAGTACTTCGGTTAAATTCATCGGCGATACTGTATAGGCTCAGAGGTTTTTCATAATTTGCGCGGATATATTCAATCAGCTGACTGGTCAGGTAGTTGTTTTTATTAATTTTATCAGTATTCAGAAGGCCTGCAATCTGAAACATCCAGTCCTGAAATATTTCAGTCTTTTTTTCCGGAAGTGAGGAGGTTGAAAAAAGCTCTTTCTGTGTTTTGGTGATCTGACGTACCGAATCTGACAGTTCCGTGGAAGCTGACTGAAAAAAAGAAAGAAAAAGAGTCATAAAACTATACATGAAACTGTTGAACTCATCAGGAGTTTGCCGGGTGAAAAACTGGGAGATCTCATCAAAATGCCTTTGAATCATTGTTTTGTCACCGGAAGACAGGGAATTGAGAAGAACCTGAAAATAGTTGGATTTTTCATACATGACAGCAACGGGGTTGGTTTCCAGATCACGGTAGAGCATGACAAAATGACTGGAATTTTTCAGGGTATTAAAAATTTCTACAGTCTGGCTTCGAAGCAGGGGAATTTCAGACAGATTCTCAGAGTGACTGCTGATGGCTGCGGACATGAGAACGTGATTCTTTTTTAGTTCCCCATGTATGAAATTAGTTATTTTTGTAAGTTGTTTTTCATCAATGTCCGGACATAAGGAATACAAAGCGTTTCCATAAGAAAAAATAAGAGCTCCCGGAATCTGTTCCTGAAGATAATGTTCGGCGATATGCGTAAAGTAATATTCTTTTTCCAGATCTTTTGAAACTGTTGTAGAACATTTGCAGTATAAAAGGTAGTAGCTTTTAATATGATCCAGGCGGAGCATGGTGACTTCTTCATGAAAAGAAGAAGAAAGGGAAGTGGTGTTCCTGAAAAGTAACCGTTCAAAAAAATCTTTTTGAAGATTTCTGATATTTTCTTTTAGATAGGATTCATATTTTTTGCGCATGATCGCCTGATTTTTCCGTTCGGTGATAGTATGTATAGCTTTCAATACGGATTCTTTCAGGACGTTTTCGTCTACTGGTTTTAGGATATAATCGAAAACATGGTTTTTAATCGCTGTCTGTGCATACTTGAAATCAGAAAAACCGGTAATCAGTATTACGATCTTATCTGGAAAATTATTATGCACGAAAGAAGAAATATACAGGCCGTCTTTTCCTGGCATACGGATATCCGTAAGAATGATATCTGGTTGCTGAGAGGATATGATCTCCAGTGCTTTTGCTGCATTGTCAGAAGTAAAAATATTCTCTTTTTCTGTAAAAATCTGTGAAATATACATTTTAAGTTTTTCCAGGATGATCTTTTCATCATCAACGATCAGAATTTTCATTTTGTCAGGTCCTCCCTTTGATGTATTTGTGGAATACGGATCGTAACACATACAGAAGTACGGTCTTCCATATTTTCAAGAAGCAGTCCATAGGAATTTCCGAATTGGGACCGTAGCCGCATCTGAATATTTATAAGCCCAATGCTTTTCTGGTCGGAAAAAGAAGTTTGTGATACAGAGTGAATCTTTTCAATTACCTGGTGAGAAAACAGGGGGCCGGTGTTATAGACTTTGATCAGTACATCGTCTTTAAAAGTAAATAATTGAATAGAAAGAAAGCCATTTTCCACAGATTCACTGATACCATGTATGATAGCGTTTTCAACGACCGGCTGTATGATCAGTTTTGGGATATACAGATCTTCCATGGGATCGTTACATTCGATCAGAAAAAGAAGCCGATCCTGGAAACGCATTTTCTGAATATCCAAATATTCTCTTGCGTAATTAAGATCTTCTGAAATAGGAAGAAGATCAGGGCCTTTGATGCTCATTCGCATGATATCAGCCAGTTTTGGAACGATATCTGTGATTTGCGCTGTTTTTCCAAGAGATGCCAGGCTTGAGATACAGTCCAGGGTATTGTAAAGAAAATGTGGGTTGATCTGTGCCTGAAGCGTTTTCAGCTCTGCGTTTTTTAGAAGAATCTGTTGTTCCGTGATCTTCTTTCCGGATTCCTGAAGGCGCAGGAGCATATGGTTATATTCCTTTGTCAGCTCAGAAAATTCGTTGCTGGAAACTGTGTGGATTAGGGCGGTTTCATCGGCAACAGAAGTTTGTTTTAACTTAGTGATAAAAACCTGAAATTCCTGGGATATGGTTCTTGAAATTTGAATAACAGCGAAAACCAGTATCAAGAGAAAAAATATGGAAATAACCAGTAGCTGACGCCATACACGATTGATCGAATGAAATGCGCCGGTTGTGTTGAGAAGCCCTCCGATTTGTAAGAAATCGTTTACAGAATAGCGGATGGCATAAAAATTACTATTCCCCCTGTGGGAGTGATAATTCATATTCATGCTGGCTGTGACGGATGGGGCATAGGGGGAAGTTGTATATACCAGGTCACTATTTTGAAAAAGGGAATAATAACTATATTCAGAATCCTGATGCTCCGTGATCATATCCTCCATAAACCGGATATTGATCTCAGTCAGTAAAATACCGATCTTCTTTTCCGGTTTCTGAATGTCAAAAATATTTTTGGCAGCAGTGATGGTATAAGGTTCCTTTGGAGAATAGTAATAACAGAGAGTTCCCTTTGGTTGTTTTAGATACTCACTGAGCTGCTCCAGTTTTTGCTCCTGTTGTTCCAGGGTGGAATTATAAATAGTCTGATTGGAAATGATCCCATTATCGGTCAGAACAATATAAACCCGTTGAATTTTAGACTGAGCACCTAAAAGATATGTGGAGAAAAGGGTGTTACACTGGGACTGAACTTCTTCCGGACTGAGCTTTTTATCTGCATAGGAATGGATCAGAGACTGAATTTCTGTTCCGTAAAGCAGCAGATCAATGTTGGAGTTCAGTGAGGAAAAATAACTGGCTGTATTTTTTGCGATAGACAGAGTATTCTCTTCATGTTCCAGAAGAATATTGTTACGGGATTCTTTTACATAAATCATATAAAAAGAAGATAATAAAATGATATAACTGAGAATCACAACTGGAAGAACGATGACAAGAATTCGAAATTTTATAGAGTGTTCTTTAAATTTTGCAGTAATAGAAAACAATTCTTACCCCTCCTTTCGGTATTATTATATAATGATGAGTAAAAAAAACCAATACATATTATGAAAAGTGACACATAATGTCAAGAAGTGTGCACTGTTTTGATATTAAAAATTATAATATAATGAGTTCATCAAAAAAGAACGGAGGGTTTACAAATGAAGAGAAGAAAGGTGACAGCGTGCGCAATGGCAGCGCTCATGGCAATGGGGCTTGTTGGAACAGTGATGCCGGTTTACGCAAAAAGTAATCTGAAAAATGTAGACGATGTAGTTGAGATCAAGATGGCAGTGTGGACTTCCGGAGCTGCGGATATTTACAATAAAGCAGCGGAAGGGTTTAATCAGACTCATGATAATATAAAATTATCTGTGGAGATGCAGTCCGGAGATTATAACCAGTATCTTGGAGCAAAGACAGCGGCAAAAGATCTGCCGGATCTTTTTGAAGTAAGTTCTTATTCTCAGGTATATGATTTTGCACAGAACGGGCTGCTGGCAGACGTAAGCGATCATGAGTTTGTGGACAAACTTTATGACAATGCAAAAGAAGCAGTTACTTATGATGGCAAAGTGTGGGGATTTCCACAGATGTATGAATGGTGGGGTGTACTTTATAATAAAGATCTTTTTAAAAAAGCAGGAATTGAAAAAGTGCCGGAAACTTTTGATGAGATGAAAGCAGTCTGTGAAAAACTTCAGGCTGCGAATATTACACCATTTACCGCTATTTATAAAGATAACTGGACAGTAAGTCAGGAATTCTGCTCCTTATTCGGAGGAGTACTTGGTGGAAAAGATAAGATCGACAGCTGGCTGGATTCCATGAATAAGGGAGAAGGGAGCTTTAAGGTGGATGGCGTAGACAGAGTCTTTGATTTTATGGATCTTATGAAAGAAAATTCCGGACAGAATTATATGGATTCGGATGCGGCCACAGGATTTTATGCATTTGCAAACCAGGAAGCAGCAATGATCTTTCTTTCAGATGCGGCAACGATTTCTGTAGGAAGTGTAACACAGGATCTTCCCATCGGATTTTTTGCAGTTCCAGTAAGTGATAACGCAGATGATGCAGAAGTTGTGGCATGTGCAACAGATGCGATCGTGGCCAACGCAAACGGGGAACACTTGGATGAAGCCCTGGAAGTGCTTGATTATATCGGAGATGGCGGGGACTGGCTGAAAACAGTGACCAACAGCTACGGCGGCTTTATGGCTTGCATGGACATTGAAGCAGATGATGAAATTGCAAGTAAGGATTATTATAAAGATCTGAAAGCGTATATGGATGCAGGAAAGGTCAGAAGTACTTTGTGGAATCAGCTTCCAAGCGGAGCAAGCGATGTTCTGGGCGATGATGTTCAGGGATATTTTGCAGGAATAACCGATGAAGATCAGACACTGGATGCTCTTGATGAAGGATTTAAAAAGCTTGCAGAAGAATAAACACACAGGAAAACAGGCGGACTTTTAAAAGTCCGCCTGCTATATACGGGGGTAGGAAACATGTCGGACATTTTATACAGAAAACAGAAAAAATATTATTTCCTTCTTGTGCTGCCGGCACTGTGTATTTATACTTTTGCGCTGGCAGGACCGTTAATTTTTGGAACGATCCCGAATTCGTTTTTCAGTTGGAATCTGATCAAAGGAACGCATAACTGGATCGGAATAAAAAACTTTGTCGATTTGGTTCATGATAGAGATTTTATACAATCTATGTTTTTGACGTTTAAACTTGCAGTGGTTACGATTGTTCTGACCAATGTACTGGCTTTTTTTATAGCTCTGGCGTTGAATACACATATTTTCGGTAAGCCAGTGATCCGGGCGTTCTTTTTTATTCCGAATATTATCAGTGGAGTTATGATCGCCCTGGCGTGGACATTTATTTTTCAGAAAGTAACGCCAATAATTGGAGAACTTTTACATTCGGAAGCAGTAACAGGGTTTAGCTGGTTCGGGAGTTCAACGGCAGCATTTGCGGCGGTATCAGTGGTTACCGTGTGGCAGGGCCTGGGATTTTTGATGATCCTTTACATCACAGGTTTGCAGTCGATTCCTCTTGATGTGATGGAAGCGGCATGCATTGACGGATGTGTGGGACTGAATCGTATTATAAAAATCCAGCTTCCGCTTCTGATGCCAACGATTACGATCAATCTGTTTGTATCTATTGCAAATGCATTTAAAGCATTTGATATTAACTACGCTTTAACCGGCGGCGGACCTTCAAAAACAACACAGACGATCGCCATGAATATTTATGATGACGCATTTGGAACTTTTAATATGGGGTATGGCTGTGCGAAATCGGTGATCCTGTTTTTGATCATAGCAGCAATTTCCTTGATTCAGCTTAATATTACTAGAAAAAGAGAGGTGCAGTCATAATGACATGGAAAAAGAAAATTGCAGGTACCGCAGCAATGTTTATATTAGGCTTTATTTTTATTTTACCGGTATTGTGGATCGTTATGAATTCAATTAAAACAAGTCCGGAAATTGCGGCTGATTTTCTGGCATTACCAAAGTCTTTATATCTTGATAATTTTAAAAATGCCATGGAAAGCATGAATTTTTTAGTTGCATTAAAAAATTCTGTTGTGATTACATTGGGAGCTATGCTGGGAGGGCTGTTCGTATCGTTTGCCGGTGCTTTCGGAATCTCACATCTTCGTGGGAAAATCTCACAGAATCTGTATCTGTATTTTGTTTTCGGACAGATCGTGCCGTTTCATGCAGTTATGATTCCTATTTCTGTACTTGCTACAAATACCAATCTTACCAATTCCCTTGGAGGAATTATCATTCTTGATATTGGATTCTTCTGTGCGTTTGGAATTCTGACGTTTACGGGATTTTTGAAAAATGTACCTCGGGAGCTGGAAGAAGCAGCCGCAATAGATGGATGTGGAGTTTTTCGAATTATGACGCAGATCGTATTTCCACTTGTTAAACCAGCAACGGTTACCATTGGTGTATTGTTTTTTATGTGGTCCTGGAATGACTTTCTGCTTCCCAGTATTCTCATTGGAGACAGTGAACTGAGACCGCTGACGGTAAATCTTTTCATGTTCAGAAGTGCTACCAGCACACAGTGGAATCTGTTTATTGCAGGACTTACCTTGTGTATTATTCCCACAATTATCCTTTACATCTGTGCACAAAAATATATTACAAGCGGACTAACAATGGGAGCTGTAAAATAAAGGAGGAATAAAGATGCAGTTATTCAGGATCATTCCGTTGGAAAAAGATCTGTGGGCGATCAATGAAATAGATAAGACGGTTATGTATGTGATAAATGGAACAGAAAGAGCTCTTCTTCTGGATACGGGACTGGGACTTACCGATTTAAAAGAAGAAGTTTTGAAACTTTGTGGAGAAAAATCTCTGATTGTTGTAAATACTCATGCTCATGTGGATCATAATTCAGGAAATTATCAATTTGAAGAAGTATGTGTGGGAAGGTATGACGAACCTTTTTCCCATCAGATCGTAGACCAGGAGCTGAGAGAAATGTCTGAGCTCATGTTCTTTGAAATTCCTGAAAAAGAGGGATTTTCGTTTGAAATGTGGAATCCCGGACCGGCAAGAAAAATCTGTACAGTCAGGGATGGGGATATCTTTGATCTGGGAGATAAAAAACTTAAAGTTCTGGAAGTTCCCAGTCATACCCTGGGGTGTATTGCATTGTTTGAGGAGAAGAAAGGATGGCTTTTTACAGGAGATATCATGCTCACCTGGGAAGTGTGGGGACATTTGAATCCTGGAAAAAGTCCGCTTGCCCCATCTGCTTCTTTGCGTGTATACTATGAAAGCCTTTTAAAATTGAAGAAAATCAGAAAAAAAGTAAGCAGCGTTTTTCCTGCCCACGTCTGCGAAAAAGAAAAAGACTGTTATAAAAAGTATGCGTTATCTCCGGAAATTATAAATATATATTGTGACGGAATTGAGAAAATATTTTCAGGAGAACAGAAAGGTGAACCTTATTTTCATATGGTTGAAAACGGAAGTGTTGTGAAGTTTACAACAGGTGGTATTGTCTATCAGAAAGATCGAATGAATTAAACAGGAAAATATCGGCAAGTTGATTGATTATAGATTCCCTCAAAAAATCCCCTGTACGGTTCAGCGTTTATACGCAGATCCGGTACAGGGGATTTTGGTGTTTATAAGATCAGACTTTCTGATATTCTTTCTTTTTCTCAGCTTTTGCTTCGCAGGTAAGCTCAACACCAAGCTTACGGAAGCTGATCACATCCACATCGGAAAGCATTACGGAAGTATGAGCCTGGCATCCACGGAGATTCGGAATCTGTTCCAGGGCAAGGCGTGCGGCATCGCTGGTTGCGGCACTCATGGAAAGGGCAATCAGGATCTCATCAATGTGAAGACGTGGATTTTTGCTTCCAAGATATTTGGTCTTCAGCTGCTGGATCGGATGGATGGCATCCGGGGAGATCACATGAAGATCGTGATCGATTCCTGCCAGCTCTTTCAGGGCATTGAGAAGAAGCGCAGCGGATGCGCCGAGAAGATCGGATGTTTTTCCGCATACGATCTTTCCGTCAGGAAGTTCCATAGCGGCGGCAGGGCCATTGGTTGCTTTTTCTTTTTCGAGGGCAGCCGGAACAACCTTACGGTCAGTGATCTCTGCATGAGCCTGCTGGAGAAGAAGCTCGATCTTACGTACCTCATTCTCTGTGCCGGAGCCGGAAACCAGAGCGTTCATGCTCTTATAATAACGGCGGATGATCTCCTGGCGGGAAGCCTCCTGGCATACTTCATCGTCAACGATGCAGTTACCTGCCATGTTGACACCCATATCTGTCGGAGATTTATAAGGGCAGCTGCCCATGATCTTCTCAAACATGGCCTGTACAACAGGGAAAACTTCTACGTCACGGTTGTAGTTGACGGTAGTTTTGCCGTAAGCCTCCAGATGGAACGGGTCGATCATGTTGACATCGTTCAGATCTGCAGTGGCAGCTTCGTAGGCAAGGTTTACCGGATGTTTCAGAGGAAGGTTCCAGATCGGGAAGGTCTCAAATTTTGCATAGCCGGCTTTTACTCCTCGTTTGTATTCGTGGTAAAGCTGGGAAAGGCAGGTTGCCATCTTTCCACTTCCTGGTCCCGGTGCTGTGATCACGACCAGAGGTCTGGTAGTTTCAATATAATCATTCTTTCCATAACCCTCGTCACTTACAATAAAGGAAGTGTTGCTTGGATAGCCGGGGATCAGGTAAAGCTTGTAGACACGGATTCCCAGTTTCTCCAGACGTTTTTTGAAGAGATCGGCACTTTCCTGGCCGGAGTACTGTGTGATGCATACGCTTCCCACATACAGGCCACGGCTTGAAAACTCATCCATAAGACGGAGTACATCTTCGTCATAGGTGATCCCAAGATCGCCACGTATTTTATTCTTGTCAATGTCATTGGCACTGATAACAATAACGATCTCCGCCTGATCAGAAAGCTGCATCAGCATGCGGAGCTTGCTGTCCGGTTCAAAACCCGGAAGAACACGGGATGCATGGTAGTCGTCAAACAGTTTGCCGCCGAATTCAAGATAAAGCTTGTTGCCGAACTGACCGATTCTTTCACGGATGTGTTCTGACTGCATTTTCAGATATTTGTCATTATCAAAACCTATTTTCATTTGTCTGATTTCCTCTCCTCTTTAATTTTCCAATTCACTGGGAACAGTATACTACAACTTTACGTTCACTGGCAATATCCAATGCGGTGTTTTTTCGATGGTATTTTTGTAATCTCGCAGTTGATTTATATGGTTTTTCTCTTTATAATAAAGAAATGACAAGAGGAGGAAAAAAATGAATAATCAACTGAATAATGATCAGGACGGGAAGCGACCTGACAACAAAGATCCCAGGCAGGGATCAGGTAAAAATCATCAGTCGATTCTGGCTTTTCTGATATGCCTCCTGGTCACACTGGTGTGCTTCGCGTTGTTTACCAATATGCTGAAGGATAACAGCAGTGAGATCTCCTATGATAAATTTATCGATATGGTGGATAAGGACCAGGTTAAGGAAGTAACGATCCAGTCCAGTACATTGACGATCGTACCCAAGAAAAAGAATTCCAAGTACGAGGATATGAGCTATTACACCACGAAGACCGAAGACAGTACAGCACTTACCAAGAGACTGGAAGGAAAGGGAATCAAGTTTGAGACCGATCCGCCGGATGTTTTTGGTGAATTTGTTGCAATGATCCTGAGCGTGGTTCTGCCGACATTGCTTCTGTTCGGACTTCTGATGTTTTCCATGCGCCGCATGAACAAAGGCGGCGGGATCATGGGCATGGGCGTAGGCAAGAGCAAAGCCAAGGCATATGTGCAGCAGGAAACGGGCGTTTCCTTTAAGGATGTGGCAGGTCAGGATGAAGCCAAGGAATCTCTCCAGGAAGTTGTGGATTTTCTTCACAACCCCGGAAAATACACAGCCATCGGAGCCAAGCTGCCTAAGGGCGCACTTCTTGTAGGCCCTCCGGGAACCGGTAAGACATTACTTGCCAAGGCTGTTGCAGGTGAAGCGCAGGTACCGTTCTTCTCTCTTTCCGGCTCGGAATTTGTGGAGATGTTTGTGGGCGTGGGTGCCTCACGTGTCCGTGACCTTTTCGAGGAAGCCAAGAAGAATGCTCCGTGTATCGTATTTATCGATGAGATCGATGCCATTGGTAAAAGCCGTGATTCCCGCTATGGCGGCGGAAATGATGAGCGTGAGCAGACATTGAACCAGCTGCTTGCGGAGATGGATGGCTTTGATACATCCAAGGGACTTCTGATCCTTGCTGCGACCAACAGACCGGAGGTTCTTGATCCGGCTCTTCTCCGTCCGGGACGTTTTGACAGACGTGTGATCGTTGACAGACCGGATCTTAAAGGAAGGGTGGATATCCTGAAGGTACATGCCAAGAACGTGCTTCTGGATGACACCGTTGATTTTGAAGCTATTGCACTTGCAACTTCCGGTGCGGTAGGCTCTGATCTTGCCAATATGATCAATGAGGCTGCGATCCTTGCAGTCAAGAAGGGACGTAAAGCTGTATCACAGAAGGACCTGGAAGAATCCGTAGAGGTAGTTCTGGTGGGAAAAGAGAAGAAGGATCGTATCTTAAGCAAACAGGAACGCCGGATCGTATCCTACCATGAAGTCGGACACGCACTGGTAAATGCACTCCAGAAGGATGCGGAGCCTGTACAGAAGATCACCATCGTACCCCGTACCATGGGAGCACTGGGTTACGTTATGCAGGTACCTGAGGAAGAAAAATATCTCAACACCAAGAAAGAGCTGGAAGCTATGCTGGTAGGCTATCTTGGCGGACGTGCTGCAGAGGAGATCGTTTTTGACACAGTCACTACAGGTGCTGCCAATGATATTGAGCAGGCTACCAAGGTGGCCAGAGCCATGATCACACAGTATGGTATGTCAGAGAAGTTCGGACTGATGGGACTTGCCACACAGGAGAACCAGTATCTCAGCGGAAGAGCAGTTTTAAACTGTGGTGATGATACCGCAACAGAGATCGATCATGAGGTGATGAAGCTTCTCCACCATTCCTATGAGGAAGCCAAGAGGATCCTTGGAAGTCACAGAACAGAGATGGATAAGATCGCAGAATATCTGATCCGCAAGGAAACCATTACAGGTAAAGAGTTCATGAAGATCCTCCGTGCAGTTCAGCAGGGCCTGGATATCCCGGAGAATCTGGATGATCTGGTACTTTCCGAGGATGAAAAAGAAGTGTCCAATAAACAGGATATTGAAATGATCGCGGAAAATAACGAGGCTGCAAAAAGTACAGAATCGGTTCAGTTCAGACCGGAGATATCCGGACAGGAACTGACAGAGGATATGCAGGCACCGGAGAAAACAGAAGAATCTGCTCAGACAACAGATAGCGATCATGCAGAAACAGAAGAAAAGCCGGGATCACAGGCATAAAACAGATCATAAGAAAACCGGGAGAAATCCCGGTTTTCTTATTACTGTAATAGTAAAACAGGAGAATAAAGTATGTTCATAATCGAGGAAGAATTAAAGAAGCTTCCGGCAAAACCGGGAGTTTATATCATGCATGGCGAGAAAGACGAGATCATCTATGTGGGAAAAGCCATAAGCCTTAAGAATCGTGTGCGCCAGTATTTCCAGAGCAGTCGTAATAAAGGTGCCAAGATTGAACGGATGGTTACACATATTACCAGATTTGAGTACATTATTACGGATTCGGAGCTGGAAGCCCTTGTGCTGGAGTGTAATCTTATCAAGGAACATCGTCCGAAATATAATACTATGCTCAAAGATGACAAGAGCTATCCGTTTATTAAGGTGACAGTTCATGAGCCATACCCGAGAGTGCTTTTTGCCAGGAGAATGAAAAAGGACAAGGCAAGATATTTTGGCCCCTATACAAGCGGCGGAGCAGTAAAGGACGTGATCGAACTAGTGCGGAAGCTGTATCAGGTACGCTCCTGCAACCGCAGTCTTCCGAGAGATACCGGAAAGGACCGGCCCTGTCTGTACTATCATATGAAGCAGTGCAAGGCACCCTGCCAGGGATATGTCAGCCAGGAAGAATACCGGAAGAATATCAATAAGGTGATCAAATTTCTGAATGGAGATTTTCAGGACGCCATTAGTGAGCTGATGGAAAAAATGCAGAAAGCTTCGGAGGAAATGCGCTACGAAGATGCTATGGAATACCGGGACCTGATCAGCAGTATCCGGAAGATCGGGGAACGTCAGAAGATCACCGGCTACGGGCAGGAGGACAGGGACATCATTGCAGTAGCCATGGATGACAGTGAAGACCTCAGGGATCAGGATGCGGTTGTCCAGGTGTTTTTTATCCGAGATGGCAGGCTGATCGGCAGAGATCATTTTTATCTCCGTGTGGCAAAGGGCGATACAAAGGCGCAGGTCCTTTCCAGCTTTCTGAAACAGTTTTATGCGGGAACGCCATTTATCCCATCTGAGATCATGCTGCAAAGTGAGATCGAAGATGCAGATATCATCGAGGAGTGGCTGTCAGGAAGAAGAAAGCAGAAGGTACACATCCGGGTCCCGAAGAAGGGAACCAAGGAAAAGCTGGTAGAACTTGCCCTAGAAAATGCCCGTATGGTACTTGCCAAGGACAGAGAACGGATCAGGCGGGAGGAAGGACGAACCATCGGAGCTGTTCACGAGGTGGAAGAATGGCTGGGTTTGAAAAATGTGGTGCGCATGGAAGCTTACGATATTTCCAATATCAGTGGCTTTGAGTCTGTGGGATCCATGGTAGTTTATGAAAAAGGCCGTCCCAAACGCAGTGATTACCGTAAGTTCAAGATCAAATGGGTACAGGGACCCAACGATTATGCCAGCATGGAAGAGGTTCTGACCCGAAGGTTCACTCATGAGAGTAACGGAGAATTTGACAGCTTTGCAAGGCTTCCGGATCTGATCCTGATGGATGGTGGAAGAGGGCAGGTAAATATCGCTCTGAAGGTACTGAATGAGCTTGGGATAAGCATCCCGGTCTGCGGTATGGTCAAGGATGATCATCATCGGACGAGAGGCCTGTATTTCAACAATGTGGAGATTCCCATTGACACATCCGGCGAAGGCTTCCGCCTGATCACCAGGATTCAGGATGAAGCCCACCGGTTTGCCATTGAATACCATCGTTCCCTCAGGAGCAGGGAACAGGTCCATTCTATCCTGGATGATATCCCGGGGATCGGTGATACCAGGAGGAAAGCTCTTCTGCGTAAATTTAAATCTGTGGAAAATATCCGGGATGCATCGGAGGAAGAACTGGCACAGACAGAGAGCATGAATGCCAGAAGCGCCCGTCAGGTCTATGAATTTTTTCATAAATCCTGATGCTGCATTGCAGTTTCAGCAGTGATTGTGTATAATTAAAGATAAGGTGTCTCACGCCTCGGTAAAACGGCAGTGAGAATGCAAACTTTCAGCGAAAAGGAGACAAAAGTATGAAGGGTGTACAGTTGACAAAGATGGTACAGGAACTGGAGCTTAATAATCTGACTCCGGAGATCGACCTGTCAGGCATCGTGATCAAGACTGCGGAGATCAACAGACCTGCGCTTCAGCTTACCGGATATCTGGAGCATTTTGCCAATGAACGAGTTCAGATCATCGGATATGTAGAGTATACGTATCTGATGCAGCTTAATGAGGAGGAGAGACGTTTTAAATATGAACGTTTCATTTCCAGCAAGATCCCATGTGTTATTTTCAGTACCATGACTCGTCCGTCTCAGGACATGATCGATCTGGCTGTTAAATATAATGTTCCGACATTCGTGACAGAAAGAACAACTTCCAGTTTTATGGCAGAGATCATCCGTTGGCTGGGCGTGCAGCTTGCACCATGTATTTCTATTCATGGTGTGCTGGTTGATGTTTACGGCGAGGGAATCCTGATCACAGGTGAGAGCGGTATCGGTAAGAGTGAGGCAGCCCTGGAGCTGATCAAGAGAGGTCATCGTCTTGTCAGTGATGATGTTGTTGAGATCCGTAAGGTCAGTGACGTAACACTGGTGGGATCTGCGCCGGATATCACACGTCACTTTATCGAACTTCGTGGTATCGGTATCATCGATGTAAAAACACTGTTCGGTGTTGAGAGCGTTAAGGATACCCAGTCTATCGATCTCGTGATCAAGCTTGAGGAGTGGGACAGAGACAAGGAATACGATCGTCTTGGACTGCATGAGGAGTATACAGAGTACCTTGGAAATAAGGTAGTATGCCATTCTCTTCCGATCCGTCCGGGCCGTAACCTGGCGATCATCGTTGAGGCAGCGGCTGTCAATCACAGACAGAAGAAGATGGGATACAATGCGGCAGAGGCTCTGTACAAGCGTGTACAGGCAAATCTTGCGAAAAAAAGAGAAAATCCGGATGACGAAGAATAAGAGAGGGTAAGAAATGGGAACATATTGTTTTGGAATCGATGTAGGTGGAACAACTGTAAAATGCGGACTTTTCCGTACGGATGGTACTCTTGTTGAGAAATGGGAGATTCCAACCCGTAAAGAAAACAATGGAGATCAGATCCTTCCTGATGTGGCAGCAGCAGTAAATGCCAAGATGGAAGAAAAGGGTATCTCCAAAGAGGAGGTGGAAGGCGTCGGGATCGGTGTTCCGGGACCGGTAAACTCCAAAGGCGAAGTATCACGTGCAGTAAATCTCTTCTGGGGATATAAGAACGTTGTGGGAGAGATGGAAGAACTTACAGGTCTTCATGCGGAAGCTGGAAATGACGCCAATGTAGCGGCATTGGGAGAGGCATGGAAGGGTGCTGCAGCAGGCTCCTCCGATGTGATCATGGTCACACTTGGAACAGGTGTAGGCGGTGGTATCATTGTTGATGGAAAGATCGTGACCGGACATCACGGAGCTGGCGGTGAGATCGGACATGCCAATGTGGATCATCATGAAACAGAATCCTGCAACTGCGGAAACAGGGGCTGTCTGGAACAGTATGCTTCTGCGACCGGAATTGTCCGCATGGCAAAAAAAGAGCTTGCAGCTTCCGGTGAGAACAGTGTTCTCAGAGATGCCGAAGAGATTTCAGCAAAAGCAGTTCTGGACGCATTTAAGGAGAATGATCCGGTAGCTGTAGCAACCATGGAAAAGGTCGGAGAGCAGCTGGGTGGTGCTCTTGCCATTATTTGCTGTGTGACAGATCCGGAGACCATTGTTATCGGCGGAGGAGTTTCCAAGGCCGGACAGCCGCTTATTGACTGTATCCGGAAATATTACAGAGAGTATGCTTTTGAATCCTGCAAGGATACTCCTATCGTGATCGCGACACTTGGCAATGATGCAGGAATCTACGGTGCAGCCAAGATGGTACTTTAACCGAACCAGGGAAGTACCCTGCTTCAATTGCGAAAAGTAATAAGCGGTGGGTGGGACTTGCCTGAACTGATAAACTGCGAGACAGTAAGAAGTTATTAAAAGTAAAAAAAGTGGTTTCCATATTTCAGGAAACCACTTTTTTTATATGTTGTTTATGAAAGATACCTATAATGGAGATCATTCATAATATTCTACCGGATCTTCGCCGGTGTCATCGCCACCGGTATCATTGCTGTTATCATAGCTGCCGTCATCACCACCGGTGTTGTCGTCTGTTCCGGAATTGTCAGTATCATCACCGGTATTATCGGAACCGTCATCGGAATTGTCAGTATTGTCAGTGTCGGTGCTGTCAGTACTGTCCGGAGCTGCGCTTGGAATCGCTTCAGCTGCTGCATCGGTATCGGCGTCCGTATCTTCGTTATAATAATAGTCCTCTTCATCGTAATCGCTGCTGCCGTAGAAATGCTGATCACAGTATTCGGTGGGAAGACTGGAGATATCAAAATACTCTGTGATAGTCGGGCATCCGGATCTGGGAAGAAGACCGGTTTCTGCGCAGACACTGGCTTTTTCCACACTGGAAGGCATATCGAAATCTCTGTCCTCCAGGCCCTCGTGGATACGGGTCATAACCTTTTTCCAGAGATTTTTGTGGAAGTTACGGGCATCTTCCGGAATTTTTTCGTTGTTGTCATAGCCGGACCATACTGCACAGGTGTAGTACGGTGTGTAGCCTACGAACCACAGGTCATTGTAGTCCTCTGTAGTACCTGTTTTTCCGGCTACAGTCATATTGTCCAGCTGGCAGGCGGTACCGGTACCTTTTTTTACAACGTCTTCCATGGCGCTTGTAAGAAGATAAGCGGTACTGTCTTTGATCACAGATCTGGAAACGGAGGAGTTCTCGATCAGAACATTTCCGTCATGATCAAGGATCTGTGTATAATAGATCGGTTTGATATAGTTCCCGCCATTAGCAATGGCTGCATATGCAGCACAAAGTTCCACGTTCTTGACACCTTTGGTGATACCGCCAAGAGCAGTAGCCAGGTTGGCGTCACTCCAGATATTTCCGTTGGCATCTTTATCTGCCTCAGTTCCGTGAGCTAGTGTGGTGAAACCGAAATCATCCAGATATTTAAGGCCGAGAGCCGGGGTAACCTGCTCCAGGCATTTAACAGCTACAACGTTGATGGAATTCTGGATCGCTTTGCGGATGGTGGTCTCGCCGCCGTAGCTTCTTGAGGCGTTGTTGACAGGAGATCCGTCCGGGTATTCGTAAGGCTCATCCATAAAGGTTGTAGCAAGTGTATCGCCTTTTTCGTTCAACGCAGGTGCATAGGTGGAAACGATCTTAAAGGTAGAACCAGGCTGTCTGGTCGTATCAGTGGCACGGTTCAGGGTCAGGCTGGCTGTTTTTTCGCCACGGCCTCCGATCAGGGCTTTTACGTAACCGGTATGCTGGTCAATGACAGTCATGGAAGACTGTGGCTGTGGCGCAAAGTTTACACGCTCAGATACTACGGTGCTTCCGTCTGCCAGGATGTTAGCCTTGTATTGATCCACATACTGCTGACCTTCCTCAGGAGAATCAAAGAGAAGATCAAATTCCGGATCCTGATCACGGAAATACAGCTGCAGCATTTCTTTGCTGTAGTTTGTCTGTTTTCCATCCGGGCTTTGTACAGTCAGTGCATAATCCAGTTCATACTGAACATTGGCCGGATAGTTATCAGGGTTTGCATATTCCTCATCAAGGATCTGCTGCATGTTGGAATCCAGGGTTGTCATGATCTTCAGACCACCGCTGTAAAGAAGATTGGTAGCCTGTGTCTTGGTATATCCTTTAATGTTCATCAGGTCGCTGATGACCTGATTGGTAACCTCATCTTCGAAATACGTGTAAACGGTACTTTCTTCTTCGGTGTTCTCAAGCTGTGCGGCCTGGATACGGGAATAAACGTCATCATTCAGTGCTGCATTATATTCATCCTGTGAGATGTAATTCTGATCCAGCATGTGATCCAGGACTTCCTTCCGTCTCTTGGAGTTTGCTTTTGGATTGGTGATCGGATTGAATTTGGTAGGGTTCTGTGTGATGCCGGCAAGGGTGGCACATTCAGAAAGGTTCAGATCCCATACGTCTTTGTTAAAGTATTTTTTGGAAGCGGCCTGTACACCGTAGGAACCTGCACCCAGGTTAATGGTATTCAGGTAATTCTCAAGAATCACATTTTTGTCATATTTTTTTTCAATCTGTACAGCAAGGTACTGCTCCTGGAACTTACGTGTGAAACGTTCCAGCTGTGTGGATTCGTTGGTCCAGTCAGTGAAAACATTATTCTTCAGAAGCTGCTGTGTGATGGTACTGGCACCCTCGGAAAAGTTACCGGTGGTGATCGCCTTCATTCCGGCACGTGCGATACCGCGGACATCAATACCGTTATGTTCATAAAAACGCTCATCCTCAATGGCTACCACTGCATGCTGCAGACTGACCGGGATCTGGTCCAGGGAGACCGGAAGACGGTTGGATGTAGGGGCTGAAAGCTGTCGGATCTGTGTTCCCTGGTCATCATACAGGAAGGTTGCATATCCGAGAGGTGAAATATCCACATCGTTGACGTCAGGTGCTCCGGCGATCACGCCCCGGAAGGAGCCGATACCAAGGCAGACAACCATGACGCAGACTGCGATCAGAGCTGTAAATAAAACCCGGATAAACGAAACATGTGCTCTTTTTTCCAGCATGGAAGTACGGGAGATCAGAGCATTCCGCTTCTTGGAAGTGGATCTTTTTCCGTAGTTCATAATATTCCTCCTTTATAATCCGTTTCATTATAACAAATATGAGATGCCAAATAAAGCCTTAAAAAAAATTTCACAATTCATGATATCTTATACATTGTGCAATGAAGATAATTATTATACAATAAAGAAAACTCTGCCTGAAACAGAGGGTTGGATATAGATAACGGAGGCGTAAACCATGCTGGAACATTATAAAACCATATACGAAGGCGGCGAAGGCGAACTTGTGGAAAAAAAATCCCGTTTCATCGCAACCGTCCGTCCTGTGGAAACAGAAGAAGAGGCCCTTGCCTTTATCGAAGAAATGAAAAAAAAATACTGGGATGCACGTCATAACTGCTATGTATATTCCGTAGGGATGAACCGGGAAGCCACCCGCTGCAGTGATGACGGAGAACCATCCGGAACAGCCGGAAGGCCTATGCTGGATGTGCTTCTGGGAGCCGGGATCTATAATGCGGCCATTGTGGTGACCAGATATTTTGGAGGTGTCCTTCTTGGGACAGGAGGGCTTGTGCGGGCATATTCCGGTGCAGTCCAGGCAGGACTGGCGGCAAGTACCGTCATTGAGAAGCATCATGGAATCTCTCTTCAGGTGACGACGGATTATACAGGGATCGGAAAGATCCAGTATATCGCAGGAGAAAGAAGTTTGCCGATCCTGGATTCCGAATATACCGACAAGGTTGTCTTGAAGCTTCTTGTGCCGGATGATCAGGTCGAAGAGGTGAAGAAGGCGATCACAGAAGGAACAAACGGAAGAGCCGGACTTGAGAAGGATGCAGAACTGTATTTTGCGAAAGTAAACGGAGAAGTGAGGACCTTCGAAAAGTAAAAGAAAAGAGAATGTCAGTATAAAAATACCCCGGGAAGAGGGCAGATGATCTGCGTTACAGTCTGCTCTTCGCGGGGCTTTTTTATTTCAGAAAATTATGCCTGTCAGCATTTCTCCGGTTCCGGATAATCCACACCAAAGGTATCAACAGTCATGGAGCTGATCTTCTGTTCGTCAAGAGGACGGTCACTGTAGTCCGTGTCTGTCTCTGCGATAGCATTTACAACATCCATGCCCTCAATGATCTGACCGAATGCAGCATAGCTTCCGTCAAGATGCGGAGCAGCCTTGTGCATGATAAAGAACTGGCTTCCGGCAGAGTTCGGATTCATGGCTCTTGCCATGGAGAGAACACCTGGTGTATGCTTCAGGTCGTTTTTGAAACGGTTCTGGGAGAACTCACCCTTGATGCTGTATCCCGGGCCACCCATACCGGTTCCGTCCGGGCATCCGCCCTGGATCATAAAGCCGTTGATGACACGGTGGAAGATCAGGCCGTCATAAAAGCCTTTTTTTACAAGGCTGATGAAGTTATTTACTGTGTTCGGGGCAACTTCCGGATATAATTCCGCTTTCATTACATCGCCATTATCCATTGTGATGGTAACGATAGGATTTGCCATAGTTTTCGCACTCCTTTTCAAAAAGTATTGTATTTCGCTGTTCGCTCTATTATAATATGCAAAGAATAATTGTGCAAGAAAAAGGTGGAAAATATGGTCATAGAAACGCATGATCCTGAGGAAACATTCGAGGTCGGAAGGACGATCGGAATGAATGCGAAGCCGGGACAGATCTACACACTGACAGGCGATCTGGGAGTTGGAAAAACCGTGTTCACACAGGGAGTGGCAGCAGGTCTTGGAATTACAGAACCTGTAAACAGCCCTACATTTACCATTATCCAGGAATATGAAGACGGACGTCTGCCATTTTATCATTTTGATGTATATCGTATCGGGGATCTGGAAGAAATGGAAGAGATCGGATACGATGATTATTTTTTCGGGCAGGGAATCTGTCTGATCGAATGGGCGGAACTCATTGAGGAGATCCTGCCGGAAAAAAGGATCGAAGTTACCATTGAAAAAGATCTTGAGAAGGGCTTTGAATACAGAAAGATCACCATTGAGGAGAGAGGAGAAAAGACAGAATGAGAGTTTTGGCACTGGACAGTTCCGGAATCGTGGCATCCGTAGCCGTTGTGGAGGACGATACACTGGTAGCGGAATATACAGTTAATTATAAGAAAACACATTCCCAGACTCTTCTTCCCATGCTGGATGAGATTGTGAAGATGACAGAGCTGGATCTGAAAACGATTGACGCTATTGCGGTAGCCAAGGGACCGGGCTCTTTTACCGGACTCCGTATTGGCTCTGCCACAGCCAAGGGACTTGGACTTGCCCTTGACAAACCACTGGTCGGGATTCCGACTGTGGAGGCACTGGCCTATAATCTCTATGATGTAAACGGACTGATCTGTCCGATCATGGATGCCAGAAGAAAGCAGGTTTATACGGGAATCTATCGTTACGAGGATCACAGGCTCATGACGGTAAAGGATCAGATGGCAGTGGGAATTGAGGAGCTTCTTTCCATGCTGAATGAGATGGGAGAAGCCGTAACATTCCTCGGAGACGGAGTCCCGGTATTTAAAGATATCATCGCAGATAAGATTACTGTACCGTTTTCTTTTGCACCGGCCCATCTTTCCAGACAGAGAGCAGGTGCTGTAGGTGCACTTGGTGTCCTTTATTATAAAGAAGGCAGAACCGAGACAGCGGCTGAGCACAAACCGGATTATCTCCGTGTTTCACAGGCTGAGCGGGAGCGTGCCCAGAAACTGAAAAAAGGATCAGAAGGGGAAAACGCATGATCTTAAGAGAAATGCTTGTGGATGATCTGGATCAGGTTATGGAGATCGAAGCGGAACTTTTTTCAGTCCCCTGGACAAAAGAGGGATTTCTGACATTTCTTATGAAAGAGAATGGGATGTTTCTTGTTGTGGAAGAAAAGGGCCGGATCCTGGGATATTGTGGTCTTCTTACGGTGCTGGATGAGGGGGATGTGACCAATGTGGCTGTCCGCAGAGACCGTCAGAGAGAGGGAATCGGAAATTTCCTTATGGAAAGTATGATCCGTCTGGCAGAAGAGCGTGGGATCACCATGATCCATCTGGAGGTCCGGGCAGGAAATGAGACTGCGATCCGGCTTTATGAACGTCAGGGATTTGTGCGGGATGGCCTGCGAAAGGGATACTATACAGATCCCACAGAGGATGCTGTTCTTATGACACGCACCGCAGTTTCTGAATAGGCTTACCCGGGAGAGGTACTTGTCTGTACGGGATAAGTATGCTAAACTTTGCCACAGAACAGGAAAAGAGGAAAAATATGTTAGATGTTTGTTTACTTGGCTGCGGAGGAATGATGCCGCTGCCACGCAGATGGCTCACCGCACTGATGACCCGTTATAACGGCAGCAGTCTGATGATCGATTGCGGGGAAGGCACTCAGGTGGCCATTAAAGAAAAGGGCTGGAGCTTCAAGCCTATTGATGTGATCTGTTTTACCCATTATCATGGGGATCATATCAGCGGACTTCCGGGACTCCTTTTGACTATGGGAAATGCAGACCGCACAGAACCGCTGACTCTGGTAGGCCCAAGAGGACTGGAACGTGTGGTAAGTGCACTTCGTGTGATCGCACCGGAGCTGCCCTTTGAAATTAAATTTATCGAGATCACGAAACCGGAGGAAGTTCTGGAACTGAATGGGTACCGGATCACTGCATTTCGGGTGAACCATAATGTTACCTGCTATGGCTATACCCTTGAGATCCTGCGCCAGGGAAAATTTTCTCCTGACAGTGCCAGGGAGCATGAGATCCCGCTGAAATTCTGGAATCCGCTGCAGAAGGGACAGACTGTGGAGGATGAAGGAAGGATCTACACACCGGATATGGTGCTTGGTCCGCCAAGAAAAGGGATCAAGCTTACCTATACCACAGATACCAGACCGACAGAGTCTATTTTACGTAATGCAAAAGGTTCCGATCTTTTTATCTGTGAGGGAATGTACGGTGAAGATGACAAGATCGAAAAGGCAAAAGGCTACAAACACATGACGTTTCGTGAAGCGGCCACTCTTGCCCGTGATGCGGAAGTGGGGGAAATGTGGCTGACCCATTACAGCCCTTCTCTGGTACGTCCGGATGATTACATGGATACAGTACGTGAGATCTTTCCGAAGGCATGGCCGGGAAAAGACGGGAAGAGTGTGGAACTGAATTTTGAAGAGGACTGAAAAAATGAAAGATACATTAATTCTTGGTATTGAGAGCTCCTGTGATGAAACGGCAGCTTCCGTTGTAAAAAATGGAAGGACTGTCTTATCAAACGTGATTTCCTCACAGATCGAGATCCATAAACTGTACGGAGGTGTTGTACCGGAGATCGCCTCCAGAAATCATATAGAAAGGATCAACCAGGTCATCCAGGAAGCGCTGGACGAGGCAAATGTCACTCTGGATGATATTGATGCTATCGGTGTAACCTATGGACCGGGGCTTGTCGGTGCACTTCTTGTAGGTGTGGCAGAAGCCAAGGCTATTGCCTATGCAAGAAACCTGCCACTGGTAGGCGTGCATCATATAGAAGGCCATGTTTCTGCCAATTATATTGAGCATCCGGATTTGGAACCGCCGTTTCTCTGTGCCATTGTATCCGGTGGACACACCCATCTTGTTATTGTGAAGGACTACGGCCAGTTTGAGATCCTGGGCCGAACCAGAGACGATGCGGCAGGTGAGGCATTTGATAAGGTTGCACGTGCCATTGGGCTGGGATATCCGGGAGGACCGAAGATCGATAAGCTGGCAAAGGAAGGAAATCCGGACGCTATCGAGTTTCCACGTGCAAAAATCGGCGAAAATCCGTATGATTTCAGCTTCAGCGGCGTGAAGTCCGCAGTTCTTAATTATTTAAACGGGGCAAAAATGAAAGGTGAGGAAGTAAACCGTGCAGATATCGCGGCATCCTTCCAGAAGGCGGTTGTTGACGTACTGGTAGAGCATACCATGCAGGCAGCAGCTGATTTTGGCATGAAAAAGGTTGCCATTGCAGGAGGTGTTGCTTCCAACGGAGCACTTCGCACTGCTATGGAAAAAGCATGTACAGAACGTGGATACAAATTTTACCGTCCGTCACCGATCTTCTGTACGGATAACGCAGCGATGATCGGTGTGGCAGCTTACTATGAATATATCAGGGGAACACGCCACAGCTGGGATCTGAATGCGGTTCCGAACCTGAAGCTTGGCGAAAGATAAAAGAATCCGGGGTAATTGATCATGGGAGAGTGCAGAAATACAGCTATTGTCCTGGCAGCAGGCCAGGGAAAGAGAATGCACAGCAAAATACAGAAGCAGTTTATGGAGCTTGACGGGATGCCGGTGCTCTGTTATTCTCTGCGCTGTTTTCAGGAAAGTCCGCTGATCAGGGATGTGATCCTGGTAACAGGGGAGGAGTATGTTTTCTGGTGCAAAGAAGAAATCGTGGAAAAATATGGTTTTACAAAGGTTTCTGCTGTAGTATCCGGCGGAAAAGAACGGTACGATTCTGTTTATGAAGGACTTCGTGCGTGTAAAGATACAGAGTATGTGCTGATCCATGACGGTGCCAGACCATTTATTGATCATGGGATCATTGAAAGAGGACTTATGGCAGCAGCACAGACAGGTGCCAGTGTTACAGGCATGCCTTCCAAGGATACAGTTAAGATCGCAGATGAGGATGGGAATGTCAGTGAAACTCCGGATCGCAGCAGTGTATGGATCGTCCAGACTCCGCAGATCTTTCAATACCCGCTGATCTATGGCGCATATACCAGCATTCGGCAGAAGGAAATGACCGGAATTACAGATGATGCCATGGTTGCAGAACATGAGACCGGGGTGAAGATCCGCTTTTCAGAAGGTTCTTATCGCAATATCAAGATCACAACACCGGAAGATCTGGTGGTTGCGGAGGCATTTTTGAAGGAAAACAGAGAGTAGAATAGAGAGTAGAACAGGGTGAAAATCCCGGTAAATATGGACATATAGCAGAAATTGAAGCTATATGTCCAATTTTTTGAAAAAAATATCAAATTTGTTATTGACAGGGGAGATATTTGATGATAGAATACAACATGCGCTGACAAAACAGCACAAAAAATGTTGAAAAACATTATATGGAGAGATATCGAAGTGGTCATAACGAGGCGGTCTTGAAAACCGTTTGTCCGCAAGGGCGCGTGGGTTCGAATCCCACTCTCTCCGTTTGTCAAATACAGAATAAAAACTTTTTAAAAAAGTTAAAAAAGTACTTGACAACATAAAAGATACGAGATATAATATCACCTGTCGCTGAGAACGGCAGAGATAAATATCGGAACTACTTAGTAAGTAGGGCAATTTGGAGAAGTACCCAAGCTGGCCGAAGGGGCTCCCCTGGAAAGGGAGTAGGTCGTTAACGCGGCGCGAGGGTTCAAATCCCTCCTTCTCCGCTTTGATTTTTCTGAAGACTAAATGCTTCAAAAAAATTAAAAAAAGTTCTTGACAAGCAGTTGAGAATGAGATAAAATGAACGAGCTGTCTGAGAGACAGACACAACAAACCTTGATAACTAAACAGTGGAACACATACGATTCTCGAAAATTTCTTTACATTTAAAGAACGGTTTAAACAAACC
>NZ_JAJCGR010000036.1:0-30008 GCF_020553125.1 Blautia sp. MSK20_18 | reverse complement strand
AAGCATACACAAAGAAACAGTAAGCGGTATTCGTGAGAATCCGCATTATCTCGATGTGAGTATGTTTAATCACATTTTGAGTGGCAGCAGCAGCTTGATGTGGAATTGTAAGTTCGGAGCTAAGTCAGGCGGATATTCCCGATCCGCTTCGTTGCTTGCTCATAACCGGATATCAACCAGATACCAACTGGATGTCAGAAATGCCGCAGGCTTCAAAATGGCTCTGCGGCATTTCTGTATATTTCTATTTGTTTCTGTCTGCTTCTGTAAGTTTCTATATGCTTTTGTTGTTTCTATATGTTTTTCTGTTTACGGGCGGATCACTTTTCCTGCTTTTGTGAGCTTTTCCGCTATGGTATACATATTTGTTACGGTTCCCACTGCCGGTTCCTTCAGTCCGTAGAAGTTCACGCAGGTTCCACAGGTCAGGATCTCGGTTCCCTGCTCCTGTAAGGTCTTAAGGTCTTCGATACATGATGAATCCTGTGCGGTAAGTCTGGCTCCGCCATTATAAAACAGCATAACTGACGGCGGTGTCTCCAGCTGTGTCAGTGCATACACAAATCCCTTGATCAGGATCCCGCCAAGCTCCGGATCTCCATCTCCCATTTTATCGGAAGTGATGGCAACGGTATAATCTCCCTGCGGAACAGCCGGTGTGCAGACGATCTCAGGCTCTGCCTGGCTTCTTGCAGCAGGATCAGATTTTACTGTCATATTGATCTCGTAACCACCTTCTGTTTTTCTGGATACAAAGCTGCATCCGGTACTTCCGGCAAGTCTGCTTAAGTTGTTTACTGCTGTTTCATTGTCTACCAAGATCAAGATCTCGTCTCCCTGCTCTGCCTTGTCAAGGATCTTCTTGGTCATCACAACCGGGATCGGACACTGTTTCCCCATTGCATCTACTGTGTGCTTCATACTCACTCCTCCTGTATTCTGTGATTTTTTTATAATTGCTGTTTTATCATTATTGCTTTTTCGCTGTTTTCTTTTCTTTGATCTTTTATTTCTGCTCCAGCTCATGGGCCTGTTTGAAGATCTCACAGGCACCTGTGTTTACACATCTTTCATGCGCGCAGTCCATAAAGGTCAGCTTCCTGCTGCTGTCCTCCTGCCGTGTATACTCACAGCAGACGGTTTCGCCCCCGTTCATGGTACGGCAGAAACCGGATATAAATTCCTCTTCGATCTCCATTCCTATCCCTCCGTCGGATTCTCAGTAATCTGGGCAGGTGTGATCTCCTCCAGCATTCCTGTTTCATTGTAGGCTTCAAACTGTTCCTCGATCTTTCCAAGGATATCTGCATACTGACAGAAGGCCTCCGCCAGCTCATCCCTGTGTTCCGGAAGCTTCTTGTAACAGACACGGTGCTCCATGCTTGCCCAGAGATCCATGGTCATCGTTCTCAGCTGGATCTCCACCGGAAAATACTCCATGGTATCCAGATAATACACCGGAACTGCAATGATCACGTGAAAGCTGCGGTATCCGTTAGGCTTGGGATTCTGTATGTAATCCTTTTCCCTGATAAAGATCAGCTCACTCTGCCGCTTCAGCGCATTTACAAGATTATATATATCATCGATAAAGTAGCAGATCACACGGATCCCGGCGATATCCCGGAGATGATCCTTGGCGTTCTGCACACTGTCCGAATGTCCCAGCTTCTCCAGCTTCTTTTCGATGCTCTTCTTGGATTTGATCCGTTCCTGGATATTGTGGATCGGAGATACGGAAGACTTCTGATACAGGCTTCCGTTGAGCACCTCAAGCTTGGCGCGCATGATCTGACATGCGTTCTGATATGGCTGGATACAATCGTAATACTGTTCGTTTGTCATGAAAAACCCTCTTTCGCGTTTGCTCAGAATATACTTGTATCTTACCGGACAAATGTGAGCAATCTGTAGTGATTTCCTAAGATTTTCCTGACCATTTTATTAAAAATCTATAAAGTCTCCGGCATCAGTCTGAAAGCTTATGGATAAAAAGACCACTGCGGAGCTTCGGTTCAAACCAGGTGCTCTTTGGCGGCATAAGCTTACCCTCGTCTGCGATCGTCATCAGCTCCTCCATGGATGTAGGATACATGGCAAAGGCAGCTCCTCCTGTCTCATCTGCAGCTGCTGCCAGATCCTTCAGCCGGTGGTTTCCTCCCATAAAGCGGATCCTCTCATCGGTACGCGGGTCACTGATCCCCAGAACCGGACCCAGGACCTTATCCTGAAGAATAGACACATCCAGCTGCCCTACGCTGTCTTTACCCGCATAGATATCCGGATATGCCTTCAGATGGAACCATTCTCCGTCTACATACAGCCCGAAGCAGTGTTTCTCCACCGGTTTACATGGAAATCCCGGCATTGCCATCAGCTCAAAATTAAACTTCATGCTTCCGATAAAGGCTTTGGGTTCCATACCCTTGATATCCTTTACGATCCTGTGATACGGAAGGATGGTCAGCTGGTCATACGGAAATACCACCGACAGGAAAAAGTTAAATTCTTCTTTTCCGGTGTAGTCCGGATGCTCCGCTCTTCTCTTCTGTCCAACCTTTACTGCGGAGGCTGCTCTGTGGTGGCCATCTGCAATATAGATAGAGGAGATCCCACCAAAAAGACTATGTATAGTCCGGATCTTTTCTTCCTCATCTACGATCCATACACGATGTGTGATCTCGTCATCGGAAGTAAAATCATACACAGGAGTATGTGCATTTTTCCATTCTTCCATAAGAGTAAGAAGCTCTGCCGGATATCTGCACGCCAGAAAAATAGGACCTGTGTTGGCATCACAGACATCCACATGACGGATGCGGTCCTGCTCCTTATCCTCTCTTGTAAGCTCATGCTTTTTGATCACACCATTCATGTAATCATCAATGGAGCTGACACCTACGATCCCGGTCTGGGATCTTCCCTTACGGATCAGTTCATACAGATAATAGTTCGGTTTCTCATCCTGGATCAGGATCCCTTCTTTCTGGAAACGATCCAGATTTTCCCTTGCCTTCTGATAAACCTTCGGATCATAAAGATCGGTTTCCGGGTCCAGATCCATCTCCGCACGGTCTATATGGAGAAAAGATTCCGGATTTTTTTCCCCGATCTCTCTCGCTTCTTCTCTGCTGACTACGTCATAGGGAAGTGCAGCCACCTTTTCTGCTTTTTCTAAAGCAGGTCTTACTGCCCGAAATGCCTGAAATAAAGCCATTATGTTTTCCTCTCATTCCTGCCCGGCCATACACCGGACTTTCAAATCATCCCGTCCATTCTAACACATATCAAAATTTCCCGCAAACCCTTATCCGGCCCGTTTAAAGTCACTGTTCACTCCGTTCTCAGTAACACACTTCGCGATGCACAGAATTTATGCTAATCGCATAAATTCGCGCGGCCCGTCTTATGCCTTACGTTTGTTCAGCTCCGGCAGTACCGTCGCCAGCATGGTGAAAAAGCATGCACAGCCGCCTACAAGGTTGGAAACCGGTTCCGCCCAGAACACGCCGTCTGTTCCCAGGCCATTCACATGAGGCAGCAGGAGCGTCAGCGGTACTACGATCACTACCTTTCGGAACAGAGAAAAAAAGGTGGCCTTTTTTGCCTTTCCAAGTGCCACGAACACGCTTTGTCCGGTAAACTGCAAGGCCATAAAGCAGAAGCCGAAAAAGTAAATATGAAGGGCGGGAACTCCCTTTTCCAGAAGCCCGGGATCGCTGTTAAAGATCCGGATAAAAAATTCCGGAAGCAGCTTCAGGATTCCCCAGCCTGCCAGGGTATAGATCACACAGACAGCTGTAATAAATTTAATTGCTTTTTTGACTCTGTCGTATGCTTTTTCTCCATAATTGAAGCTCATGACCGGAGAAGCACCTGTAGTAAGCCCATGGACCGGCATGGTGAAAATGTCACGGACAGAATTTAAAACTGTCATGACACCAACGTAGATATCACCACCCCAGGTCTGGAGTGTGGCATTGCATACCACCTGCACAAGACTGTTTGTAAATGCCATAAAAAAACCGGACATCCCCAGGCTTACGATACTGCCCACTCTTTTCCAGGAGATCCTCATGGCGCTTTTTTTCAGGTTCAGGATCGCCTTTTTTCCTGTAAGGAAGCGTAAGACCCAGATGGCGGAACAGAACTGGGAAATGATAGTCGCCAAAGCCGCTCCCCGGACTCCCATGTGCATCCCAAAGATAAACAGGGGATCCAGAAGAATGTTCAGTACAGCACCGATCAGTATCGTGAGCATCCCTGTGTTTCCAAAGCCCTGGCTGTTGATAAACGGGTTCATTCCCAGAGTGATCATCACAAACAGGGTTCCCAGAAGATAGATCCTTATGTAGTCTGACGCATAGGAAAAGGTTACATCACTGGCGCCAAAGGCATATAGGATCGGTCTGTAAAAGATAAGGCCAATGGCTGTCAGGATCACTCCTGTGCCGATCAGCATCACAAAGGTGTTTCCCATGAGCATTTCTGCTTCTTCCCGGTTTCCTCTTCCCCGTTCCATGGAGCAAAGCGGTGCTCCTCCATTTCCAAAAAGATAGGTAAATGCGGTGATCAGGGTGATAATAGGAAAACACAGTCCCACTCCTGTCAGTGCAGTGGCTCCGATCTCAGGAATCCTTCCGATATAGATCCGGTCTACAATGTTGTAAAGGAGGTTTAGGATCTGTGCAATGATCATCGGCACAGCCACTTCCATAATGTTACGATAGACATTTCCTGTTGAAAAGTCTGTCTGATGTATCTGCATTTCTTTACACCTTCCTGCTTTTTTACTATTGTAAATAATACTATATCTGATATGCAAAGTAAATATTTCCCTGTAAGGCTGCTGTGGAAATATCAGACGTTACTGTTTGTTCACTGTAATATCCCGCAAACTGTTTTTTGTGAGCGAAGATCACAGAAAACCCGAGACATACCGCGCGAACTTATGCGATCAGCATAAATTCTGTACATCGCGAAGCATGTTGCTGAAAACGGAATGGACAGTAACTATCTGATTATCCGTGTATTTATTTCTTGCTATTTTTGTCTAAAAAAGTTATAATAAAGCCATAA
Source organism: Blautia sp. MSK20_18 (assembly GCF_020553125.1). Taxonomy (NCBI): domain Bacteria; kingdom Bacillati; phylum Bacillota; class Clostridia; order Lachnospirales; family Lachnospiraceae; genus Blautia; species Blautia sp. MSK20_18. The sequence goes on along the minus strand of NZ_JAJCGR010000036.1, from coordinate 24,929 downwards.
AAACGGTAATGATTCCACGTAAAATCGGTCAAAAAACCACATCACTGGGAATCTGTTCCGCATGGAGGTATTTTTATGGATAATAATTATAAGGGCATGGCTGTAGGTGTTTTTGAGCTTGATAACCTGGTTGCCTGTTTTGTTGCTCTTGATGCTGCTTCCAAAGCAGCCAATGTCAGGATCCAAAGTGTTGAGCGTAACCGTCTGAAGAGTGGCGCCTGTGTCAAGATGCGTGGTTCTGTTTCTGACGTTAATGCAGCTATGGAGGTTGCGCTGGAGGCAGCCAAACCTCTTGGTAAGGTTGTTTCTCATACTGTGATCGCTTCTCCTTCTGAGGATACTGAAATCGCACTGAAGATGACGATCAATAAATAAAGGGGGCGACGGATTTATGAATTATGGTGCTTTTGGTTTAGTTGAGGTTGTTGGCAGCAGTAATGCGATCCTGGTGATCGACCAGATGCTGAAGACTTCTGATGTTTCTTTTCTTACCTGGCAGACGAAGTGTGGTGGTCATGCCACTGTTTTTCTGACTGGTGATGTTTCTGCTGTTACGGCTGCCGTTGACAGTGTAAAAGGGAACCCGCCTTGTGAGATCGTAGCTTCAGCAGTGATCTCCAATCCTTCCGGTGAGACGGTTCGTCTGGCTGAGGAAGAAGCGGCTAAGAATCATTTTATGTAGGAAATATCTATTTGTATATTTAATATTTAACAAACGTACGCAGGGAACCGCCCTGGCGTAGCGGGAAGGGCTTCGTCGTCCGCTGGCTTCTAAGGTGCTGCGGCTTCTGCTAAAACCATTCCAAAAAGTTCTGAACTCGCGTCCAGACGCTCAGACAGCAGAACTTTTTGGAATAACGCAGAAACCACACCACCTAAGAATCAGCAGGACTCCTGCAGAACATCCCACTACGCCAGGGCGGTTCCCTGCTGGCTTTTGTATGCATGAAATTGCCTCAGACACGGTGCTTTCGTCATTGATGCTCTGCTTCTACAAACTTCACACTTTCACTCTAGCCTATCTCCCCTTTCGCATGTCAGCAACTCTTTTCGCTATATTCTTTAAACTCACGCCTTCACTCTAGCACTCCACTCCTTCGCACGTCAGCCGGCGAGGTAGCGTCTGGTTTGGGCTGGCTCTGCAGGAGGGGTGCGCTTCTTAGGCGGTGGGAATCTGCGTTGCTGGAAAAAATCCAGCTGTTTGAGCGACGCAGGAGCGAGTTCTGGATTTTTTTCAGCGGTTTTAGCAGATTTCCAGCGCCTTAGAAGCCAGCCCCCGACGAAGCCCCAGCCCAAACCAGACGGTACCTCACCGGCGTCCGTCCGCAAAATCCACATCCACCATCTCCCGTCCATCTTCCACCTTCATCACAGCCACATCCCCCCGATGTGCCACAACCACCCTCTTCCCTCCGACATCACCGGAAAGTTCCATCAGCTCCCCATAATACTTCTTCGAAAAAACACAGGGATTCCCGGTCTTCCCATCATGCTCCACACAGGCGATCCCTTTCCCCTCTCTCAAAAACACATCCACCAGTCCAAAAACCGTCTCCCACCGCAACCACGGCTGATCTGCCACCGTAAACAAACAAGCATCCATCTCCCGGTTGATCCGCAGCCCGATCTTCAGTGAGGAAGATATCCCCTCATCCGGATGCAGATTATAAAGAAACCGCGCGCCGAGCTTCTCTGCTTCCTGCGCGATCTCCTCATACTGTGTGACAACTGTGATCTCACACCTGTGCCCCTGTTCCTCCAGTGCTGCTTTCACTTTTTTCAGTTCCAGGAGAATATGCCTGTACATCGGCATTCCGTCTATCCCGTACAGCAGCTTATTGCTTCCAAACCGCCGGCTGTTTCCTGCTGCCAGCATGATCAGTCCCAGTTTCATATCACCGCTCCACTTCCTTTCGATTCTAGTACAGCGAATATTAAGTAACCGCCATATTGACTTGCCTGATTTTTCATCTGCTGCGTTGTCGTCAATCGTCGTAGCCACCGCTACGCCTCATTCCTCCGCCTTGCAGATGAAGAAATCATCCTGCGTCAATATAGCAGAAACTTAATTTTCGCTGTACTAGCTGTTTACACTTCTCTGCAGACTGCCGCAGATCACCATGATTCCAGACTCCTGACCTTGTGCCATAAGCTTCTCCGCCACACAAGGATCCTCCAGAGTATCTGCCTTGTTCAGATACGCAAGAAATCTTCGTCCGTCCACTCCTTTTTGCAATCCATCTTCAGACCGGATGATCTTCCACACATCCATCCATGTCACAGGCTCATCTGTACGCTTTCCCAGAAATCCCGCCACATCATCCGGACGGTGTGCCGTATCACAGATCCTTTTGCCGATGCAGTCAAGACCGATCACTCCTACTACCATATCTGCAAAAGAAGGAATCACCGGCTCATGAACAGCCGGCACTTTAAGGGGTCGGCGCCTGGATCCGTCAGCTTCTACAAGAAGAAGATCACAAAAGCCGGGCAGCTTTTCCAGGATCTCCTTTTCGGGGCCGGAAATCTTTGGCTGCCCGGCCTTGTGATGAGCCGCGATGACGTATCCGTATTGTTCTATAAGCCGGCATGCTCCCGGAATGTCCTCTGCCTCCGCAAAAGGACGTTCCGGTTCCCATGCCATATGCGTGGTTGTGGTCACGATCACACGTTTTCCCTGTCCGGAAAATATTTCTGCCAGTCCAAAGATCAGACTGGTCTTTCCGCCGCCTCCTGTGAATGCCACAGTAAACGCTTTTTCATTTTTCTTCATGACACACTCCATTTATCTTCTAACTTCTTTCAGGGACACCAGACTCTGTATCGGTCACAGATTCTCATTCCTCACAGCTTTCTCTGTTCCCGGAAGCACTCCGCAGGAAAGCAGCACCTCCAGAACTCCCCCTGCGATACACCTTGCCTTGTCTGAGATCGTAAAACAGTTTTTCTTCTGTTCTGCCCTTGGGTCGATGTCCGCGATCTTCATTCCCTCAAAAACAGGGTAACCGTCCCGGATCAGCCCCCGGATCACGCCGGAAATGGTAGCCTTCACCGGCGTATCACCTACCATGGCGATCACCTGGTCTTTTTCAACAAGATCTGCAATCTGACAGATGTTTTTCATGTTACCGGCTGCCGGTGAATGGATCACACGTTCCTTTCCGATCCCTGCGATCAGTCCCGGCACTCCGGTATTCGGCAGGGCACTGCCTTTTTTTATGATCCTTCCCAGGTTATGGCCACGCATGGTCTCGATCACGTAATCCACATCCTCCCCTGCGGTAAAGCCCGGGCCAAGTCCCACAGTCAGTGGTGCCATATCCCTGCTGGTCCCAAGATTCTTTTTGGCAAGGATGGCATCGATCACTGCCTCCGGCTCCAGTTCGCGGATATGTTTTCCATGGGTATCTATCAGAAGGGGGATCTCTCCCTGTGCCCAGCATTTCCTACACTGGGTCCGGATATCGTTCTCCGTGATCCTCCTGCACACAACGCCTTCTACCTCTGCAGTTCCGTCATAAACAGCTTCACAGAAGGCCACATGACGGCGGATGGCACTTGGACGGTCACATTCCAGGATCAGGACCTGATAGCCACTCTGATGAAGCTTGTGAATCACTCCTGTGGCCAGATCTCCGCCACCTCTCACAAGGATCATTTTATCCGTATATGCCGCTATTTTCATCTTCATACACCTGCTGTTCGTTTCCCGGCATTCCTGCCGCAAGAGTATCATAAAGCTCCGCATAGGTTGCATCCTTATACGGGGATACATAAAAGAGTCCCGCAATCCCGGCCGTAATTGCCGAAAGGACAGACCAGGGAATAAAGGAAAGATCCAAGATAAAGGTATCCATCTTCTGTCCGTTCATCATCTCACGGCTTTTTGCAAACACTTCCTTTGTGCTCATATCCGGATATTCCGCAAGAAGATAAGGGATCATCTTATATTCGTAGGATTTTACCACTCCGGGAATAATAAAAAGCAGCGTCCACAATACAAGATACAGGTCCCGTAAAAACATGGTTTTTACGATATTACCGTAATTCCCGGAACGAAATACACTGAGGAGCTTTCCGGGCCCGGGTACAGAATAAAGGTTCTCAATGTAAAAATCTCTTCCGCCTACCTCCAAAACATTTCCCACAAAGAAATGGAAAAGGACCCCGATCAGAGCCACCGTTACCATGGCACTGGCACTCAGAAGCGCAAAAAGCACTGCCAGTGGGGAACGAAATACATGACTGGCATAAGAGGTAACACCATTGATATCCGTACCCAGATGATACGTTGTAACACCGTAGTCCGGACTTACCGCATTTCCGGCACTGCCTGTGGCCGCACCGCTTCCGCCGGTTGCCATCACAATAGCCAGCACCAGACTTACCAGAACGGCTGACCAGTAATTTTTTTTGAATGCCTGTTTTCCGCGCCATTTCAAGTCGCTGCGTTTCCAGCTGATCTTCTGCTCATTCATAACTTAACCCTCCATATATGCTTCACGGACACAGAGCTCTCTCCGTCCCTTCTGCCACAGCGCAGGCTCCAGCTCTGCCAAATAACCGCCGCCGTTTTTTACATGCCATTCATAAAAAGCCCTGGGTCTGTCCGCATATTCTTCCATAATGTTCATGATCGTACCGCCATGTATCACAAGAGCCGCTGTCTTTATGTTGTTACGGATACACTGTGTGACAGCCTTCTGAAATCCTGTAAGGCTCCGGCACTTAAACGCTTCTCGACTTTCTCCTCCCGGAAAAGGAAGCGTTCCATTGCTGTCGATCCACCTCTGATAATCCTGATTTCCGGAAAGCTCTTTATAATTTTTATTCTCAAACTCTCCAAAATCACACTCGGAAAGCTCTTCGATGATATGAAAGCTTTTTCCTGGAAAAAGGATCTCCGCAGTTTCCACACAGCGGCAGAGCGGACTTACATAAAGGGCCTCCGGCATGGGATAGGTCAGCTTTTCCAGAAATTCCTTTCCCTCCGTACTCAGCGGTTCATCCGTTGTTCCGATATAACGCTGAAGCTTATTTCCGGGTGTCTGTCCGTGTCGTATCAGATATAATCTAATCATCCTTCAGCACCGTCCCGATCCCGCATACCACTCTTGTGACCCTTCTGCTTTTTGCAGCCAGTGCAGTGCACACCCGGCCAACAGCTTCTCGGTACTGCCGTTCAAAAGCATCCGCCGGAACGATCCCGTAGCCTACCTCCTCACTGACAAGGATCACATCCGGATCCTGCTGTGCCAGCTTTTCTGCCAGACCGGTGAGATCTTCTCCTGCCTTCAGAGCTTTTCTTATGTATTCCTGAAATCCCAGAACACCCGCTGCCTTCAGAAGCTCCTCTTCTGTGATCTCTCCTCCGAATTTCCAGTCCACATCCGGGAACTGTGCTTTTGCATAGGCAGCTTTTCCCTGATATGCGCCTCCGATTATCATTTCCATAATATTTTTACCTCATCCAAATCTTCATTACAGATTAAACGTGCCACCAAAAGCAAGCACCAGTGCCATCACGACCTCGCAGATGCAAAGGAAAAATCCGGAAAGATCACCTGTGGTCCCTCCAAAATATTTCAAAGCCATATGGTGATACCACCAGAATACCAGAAGTGCGCTGACAGCTGCCAGAACACCCAGGACCGGATCTACCCATATCATCAGCGCTGCAAGGATCACAAACATCGTGATAAGAACATTTCGCACTACGATCTCTGACGCATTTCTGGAAAATTCTGCCACAGTCCCGTCTGTCCTTGCCTTGGGAAATGTGATCACACCGATCCCGGAAAGACATCTGGACATCATAAAGCCCAGGCTCATGATACAGATCCCGTTATAATTTCCAAGGAGCTGATCCCAGGCTCCCAGCCAGAGGATAAAATATACACAGGCTGTGATAATGGCAAATGCACCTGCATGGGAATCCTTCAGGATCTCCAGCCTCCTTGTGCGTTCCTGCCAGGAGCTTAATGCATCTGACGTGTCCAAAAGCCCGTCTACATGAATGCCGCCGGTAATAAATACCGGGATCACAGTAAGGATCACAGCGAGAAAAAATGGCTCCAGAGCTACGTGTACACCGAGGACCCCTCCTGCAAGCCAGGTCAGGATGCCGATGGCAGTCCCCACAAAGGGGAAAAAGCACATCATATATTTTATGTTTTCCTTCTTCCAGTCCACCATGGGCATAGGAATCTTTGAAAACATGGCAAAGGCTGCCTTAAAACTGTTCCATAAGCTTTTCATGCTTCCTTTCCTCCTTTATGCCATACAGGGATCCCGTATACGACTTCCACAACCTCTTCTGCCAGCTCTGCCAGCTTCTGGTTGATCTGTCCCAGCTCTTTTTTGTACTGTTCTGATTCTTCCTCGTAGAGGATCCCGTCTGAAAAGATCTCGTTGGTGACGATCACCACATGCTTTGCCTGGGAAAGAAGATTTTTCACCCCTTCTGTGATCTTTTCTGCCACCTCCGGGTGGAAGCCGCCTTCCCGGAACATCTCATTTGCAACCAGATTGGACATGCACTCCAGAAGGACCACGCAGTCCTTCGGGATGAGCAGCTCATCCAGCTCTGTATATCTTTCAATTGTCTCGAAGCCTTTTCCTGCACGCATGTGCCGGTGTCTGCGGATGCGCCTGTGGCTTTCTTCGTCAAAAGCCTGCATGGTGGCGATATAGATCCTTCTGGCTTCGCCAAGGGAAAGTACGGTTTCTTCCGCAAAAGCAGATTTTCCGCTTCCGCTGCCTCCTGTTACAACAACCAGCATATTATTTCAGCTCCTCGTACTGTTCTACATTGATATCACCAAAGGTACTCATGGAATTATATACTGCACAGGACAGATCCATCATCGGAAACAGTGCCACAGCTCCGGTTCCCTCGCCCAGGCACATGCCTGCGTGGATGATCGCTTCCTTGCCAAGCTCCTTCAGGATCAGCTGTGCTGCAGGCTCTTTGGATACATGAGACGCAAGGATATGATCACTTACCTGCGGGCAGATCTTTACTGCGATCAGTGCAGATACGCAGGAAATAAATCCGTCCATGACAACCGGCATTCCAAGTGCTGCTCCTCCAATGAATACTCCTGCCATTCCTGCAATATCCAGTCCACCTACCTTTGCTAGGACGTCAATGGCATCTGAACGATCCGGATTATTCAGGGCGATCGCCTTTTTGATCGCATTGATCTTCCGTACAAGCCCTTCACTGGTCAATCCGGCACCACGTCCGGTCATATCTTCCACCGGTTTTCCGAGAAGCACAGCTGCTACCGCACTGCTGGTGGTGGTATTTCCAATGCCCATCTCGCCGGTTGCAAGAACCTGATAGCCTTTTTCCTTCAGCTCCTCTGCCATGGCAATTCCGGCTTCGATGCCACGGATCGCCTGATCTCTTGTCATCGCCGGCTCTCTGGTCATATTTCTGGTCCCATAAGCAACCTTAAGATCTGTACGGACCTTTGTATCTGTGACCATTCCCACATCTACAGGAAAAAGCTCTGCTCCACACTGACGGCACATCACACAGCAGGTAGTAGTCCCTTCCAGAAAATTCTCAGCCACAACAGCCGTCACTTCCTGTCCGGTCTGGGTCACACCCTCTTCTACAACTCCGTTATCCGCGCACATGGCAACCACTGCTTTTTTCTCCACACGTACCTCCGGTGTACCTGTGATACCGGCGATCTGTGTCAGCATATTCTCCAGCTCTCCCAGAGAATGCAGGGGCTTTGCAATACTGTCCCATCTCTTTCTCGCCCCCTCCATAGCCTTTTCATCCAGAGGGCGGACTTTCTTCACTGCCTCATCCAAAGTCATCATTTGCTACCTCCAATCCTTTTACCTGTGGTAAAAATAATAAATTTACTAAAGATATAATTCAACGCCAGCACGATAAATTGTGTGCAGAATTTTGCAAACATATCCCGGAATCCCAGGATCTCCGCCAGAAGCCATACGCCACCTACCTCAATGACCATGGTCACCAGACGGGCACTTATAAATTTCAGAAAGGGCCGTATATGATCCCTCCATGTTTCACAGCGGTCATGAAATACAAATCTGGAATTCACAACATAGGCAAACAGGATCGCCAGGATGATCGATATGATGTTGGCACTCATCAGCGGGATTCCCATTGCCCTCATGATATAAAAGCTTAACAGATTTACGAGAGTCGTACAACCACCCCAGAAAATATAACGGATCACATCATTTTCATAGAATTTAAGGATCCACTTTTTCATTGGTATCTCCTCCTCGTATGATCTTTGATACGATATATCTTGGACGACGTTTTACTTCCTCATAGATCCTGGCGATATAATATCCGATGATCCCAAGGCTCATCATCACAGCACTTCCGATAAAGAGCATCACGATCAGAAGTGTGGTATAGCCTTCCACCGCATGCCCGGAAAAATACCGGACCAGAGAATAGACCAGAAGGAGCAGGGAGCACCCAAAGCAACCCACAGCACCGGCTGTTACAAACTGCAGCGGAAGTGTTGTAAATGCCACGATATTCCGAAACGCATAGCTGATCAGCGTTCCTGCAGACCATTTGGATTCTCCGGCCTCACGCTCCTGCACCTCAAAAGGTACGGAGATGCTTTTGAAGCCTATCCAGGATGATGCCGCCCGGAAAAACATGCTGCGCTCAGGCATGGCGAGAACACTCTCCACCGCTTTCCTGTCCAGCAGCTTGAAGTCGGAAGCGTTTTCCATATCAAAGCCGGTGGCACGGGACATGATCCGATAGAAAAATCCGGCACTTTTTCTGTGAAAAAGAGTTTCTTTTCCCCGGTTTTTCTTGATGCCCTCCACAACCTCGTAGCCCTGCTTCCAGAGCCGGTACATTTCCAAGAGGATTTCCGGCGGATGCTGCAGGTCACAGTCCATCACTGCCACCGCATCTCCGCATGCCTGTGCAAGGCCGGCCACGATTGCTGCTTCTTTTCCGAAATTTCTGGAAAAATGCACACCTGTCACATTTTTATCTTCCCTGGATACTTTTTCTATGGCTGCCCAGGTCCCGTCAGAGGAACCGTCATCTACCAGGACCAGTTCATAACGGATCCCGGCCTGCCCCAGGAGCTCTCTGAGAGTCCGGCAGGTTTTCTCCACCATCGGTTCCTCGTTACAGGCAGGCAAAACTACCGATAATCGGCTCATTTCTCCTGTTTTCCCCTTTCTTTTTGTTTTCCCTGGCGCCGGTAAGATATTACGATCCCGGCAAACAGGATCAGGCCAAGCACCGTCAGTATCATTCCGGGCACAATATACGGTGTACAATATCTGAGTGCGATCGTATGCCTGCCTTTTTTTAATTCCAGTCCCATATACATACTGTTTGCCTGCACAAGTTCTGTTTTTTCTCCATCTACATAGGCGGTAAAGCCTGCGCTGTATGGAATGGAAAATACCAGGATCTTATCGGAAGTGGTTGTGATATCTCCACGAATGCAATTTGTCTCCGTTTTGATATTCTGAAGACTTTCTTTTCCAAGCTCCTCTGTCTGTTCTTCAACAGAAGCCATGGGCTGACATGCCACATACAGATCATCAAAGGTATATTCTCCCGGCATGGAGAATGTCAGTGTCATAGTTCCTGCAGAATAGTTTTTATATCCCATATTCAGAAGAAAATTATGTCTTCCGCTGTAGCCGTTGTATTTATCTGTAAAGATCCGGATAGTCTTGTCCACGGAGCCCAGCGAAACATCCACTGCTGATTCCTTGCTTTCTTTCCAGTAGCGCCAGTTATTGTCTTCATAACGCACGGTATTCTTCTCATACTCTGTCATGGAATCCCATTTTTTATCACTGACCACTGCACGTGGAGAATAGGCATTAAAATCCAGATTTTTTGCCACAAGATAAACCTCAGCCTCCGGCTCTCCCTGATATCCGATCTGTACGGTTGCTCCTTCTTTGGCCACAATGATCTTTCCGTCTTTTATCTTACAGCCTTTTCCTGCTTCCAGTGTAAAATCTGCTTTCTTATCGTCAAAGGTGAGGTCTGTCTCAGGAAGACTGCTGTCCTCCAGAACTGCCCCCTGCAGGAGCGCCTGCTGCTTTTCGGTCACGGAAAGCTTTTCATAGTTTTCTCTGGGGATCCAGGAATCATAGGTATAACCAAGAGGAAGGGAATCCTCGTCTTCGTAGATCCTGTATTTTTTTGTGACTTCTGCTTCACTGTCATAGCCGTATGGCAGATACCCATATCCGCTTTTTTTGATGGCAAAATATTTCACCGAGGCAAGACGATCCAGGATACTCCGTCCGTCCAGGCTGCTGTAATGATAATCCCAGGGGGTATTCAGATACATCTCATCAAAGAAACGGCTGATATTTCCATTGGCCACACTGAAATAATAGGAAGTACTGTTGGTTCCCATATACATGGCAGTGTTTACATAAGAGCCCGTTTTGTACTGGTCATATCTGGTAACCGCTGAATCGTCCATTGACCGGATCGCTTTGTCCGGTCCGGACTGAAGCTTCTCCAGCGCCTGATCCTTTTCCTCAAATTCTGACAGATAATCTTTTTCGTAAGAATACTGGTATGAAACATTCAGAAGGATGCTTGTCACAAGCACGGCCACGATCATTCCACAGAGATATTTTCCCTGTGTAAATACGTTTCCGTAGGAAACCACTGTAAACACAGCCAGGACCAGCATCATCAGTGCCATGATATTGCGTTCCGTGCGGGCGGATTCTGAAAACAGTGCCAGCACGCCATATATCAGCAGCATCACAAATATCCGTCGTTTTTCCCTGATGCCCAGCGTAAACAGTTCCGGATATGCCTGTACCAGGATATATGCGATCAGCATTCCATACGCCCAGATCCATCGATTGGACACGTATGAAAATCCATTCAGTACATGACCTGCAAAGGGGATCAGCAAAAACAAGTTCAGAAGCACAAAGCCCAGCTTCAGTCCCGTATATTTTTTCTTTTTGGAAAAGATCACAAACACGCCTGCCATTGCGACTGCGGAATATCCAGCAACTCCCCACTGGATCATATTTTCGCCGATCAGGCAGCCGAGATATTTTTCGTAGTAAATGCGGTCATATAACAGCGGCACATAATTCTGCGCCTGAAAGCGCTCTGTTCCAAACAGAGTCATGACCACAGGTAAAAAGATCAGTGCAGCGATCATAAGTGCGACCAGATAAAAGCCAGCAAATTTTAGGAACCACTGAAATACATCTTTTACTGAACGCTTGCGGAATATTCCAAAATACCGGAAAGCTGCATACAGTACCATAAAGATACTGATCATATAAAAGAAATAAAAATTAGACATTGCCGCTACAGCCGTCGCACAGATAAAAAGGTATGGCTTTTCTTTTTTGTAAATCTTTTCAATTCCCATAAGGACCAGCGGCAGATAGATCATGGGATTGGAAAAATATGGATGCTTCATGGACGCATAAATGGTCCATCCTGCAAAAATATAAACAAGGCTTCCAAGAAATGTAGCCTGTTTGGGATTCTTGCGGTAAAAGCAGTAAATGCTGAATGTAATACCCGCCAGATAAATGCGGAGAAAGATCAGAAGCTCATATAAGATCTCTGTGTCTTTTTCCGGTACAAAAACGGACAGTAAGGTCAGCGGATCACCGATCACATAATAATGAAGTGTTGTAAGGATATCGGAACCGTATCCGATATGCATATCCCACATAGGAAGGGAAAGCTTATGCTCCGTCACCAGCGTCTGCAGAATATTCCGCAGATATTTTCCATAATAGGCCAATGCATTGATGTGCTGCGGAACACCGTCATGACTCCAGATCAGGGATTTTCCATTAAAATAAAAACAACTGTAAATAAACAGCGAGATCGCCGCAAAAACAATCGTATACAGAATATAAAAATCTGCTTTTTTCTCTTTCCGGGATTTCTCCTTCGAAAAAATTCTCTTCATGTATATCTCTCCTGTATATGAAAAAAGGCCTGCGGTGCGCTAAACACCGCAGGCCTGTCACCTAATGCTTAATCAGCAAGCACACTGTATAAACAGTAACTATTGATCAATAATTAGTCTTCTTTCTTATCTGCTCCGTAAAGAGTGATAAGTTTCTGCAGATACTCATATCTAGCCTGAGCCTCAGACTCGTTCTTAGCAAACAGTCTTGCAGCTTTCTCAGGATTCTGACGCTGCAGAGAATTGTAACGAACCTCACCGTTCAGGAAGTCCATATAGTTCTCCATATCCGGTGTCTTGGAATCAAGGCTGAACTTGTTCTCAGCAGCCGGGTTGAATCTGAAGTTGTGCCAGTATCCGCACTTAACTGCCAGCTCTTCCTCTGTCTGAGCTTTGCTCATACCTTTCTTGATACCATGGTTGATACATGGAGCGTAAGCGATGATCAGGGATGGTCCCGGATATGCCTCTGCCTCTGCGATTGCTTTTACAGTCTGGTTGAAGTCAGCGCCCATGGAAATCTGTGCTACATATACATAGCCATAGCTCATTGCGATAGATGCCATATCTTTCTTCTTAGTCTCTTTTCCGCCTGCTGCGAACTGAGCGATCGCACCTGTCGGTGTAGATTTGGAAGACTGTCCGCCTGTGTTGGAGTAAACCTCTGTATCGAATACCATAACGTTGATGTCACGTCCGCTTGCAAGAACGTGGTCAACACCACCGAATCCGATATCGTAAGCCCATCCGTCACCACCGAAGATCCACTGGGATTTCTTGGAGAGGAAGTCTTTCTGTGCAAGGATCTCGTTAGCCTTGTCACATCCGCAAGCCTCAAGAGCTGCAACGAGTTTCTCTGTAGCTGCACCATTTGTTGCGCCTACAGCATAAGTATCCAGCCATTCCTGACCAGCTGCCTTAACATCCTCGTTTGTTCCGTTAGCTACAAGGTCTTCGATCTTCTCTTTCAGACCGCCACGGATCGCACGCTGTGCAAGAAGCATACCATAACCGAACTCTGCGTTATCCTCGAACAGAGAGTTTGACCATGCAGGTCCCTGTCCCTTAGCGTTTGTTGTGTATGGTGTAGATGGTGAAGAGTTACCCCAGATAGAGGAACATCCTGTAGCATTTGCAATGTACATTCTGTCACCAAAGAGCTGTGTGATCAGCTTAGCGTATGGTGTCTCACCACAACCTGCACAAGCGCCGGAGAACTCAAGGAGCGGCTGTTTGAACTGGCTGCCTTTTACAGTTGTCTCTTTATATTTAGCGATAACGTCTTCCTTCTGAGGAAGTGTTACACCGTAATCGAAGAATTTCTGCTCTTCTGTGTTAGCTTCAAGCGGAGCCATCTCAAGAGCTTTGTTGCCTTTCTTTCCTGGGCAGACATTTGCGCAGGAACCACATCCTGTACAGTCAAGAGCGGATACAGTCATTGTGAATGTATAGTCTTTCATTCCTGTAAGAGGAAGTGTCTTGATTCCCTCTGGAGCGTTAGCTGTCTCATCTGCTGTCATAGCAACCGGACGGATTGCAGCATGCGGGCAGACGTATGCACAGCGGTTACACTGGATACAGTTGTCCGGAACCCATACAGGAACGTTAACTGCGATACCACGTTTCTCATATGCAGCTGTTCCGGATGGTGTTGTACCATCTACATAATCCTTGAATGCAGATACCGGGAGGCTGTTACCTTCCTGAGCGTTGATCTTGCACTGGATGTTGTTTACGAAGTCCTGAGCTTCCTGAGCACCGTGGGATGCGTGAGACATGAAGAGTCCCTCGTCCTCAGCGTTCTTCCAGCTCTCCGGAACCTGAACCTCTACGATCTGTTTAGCACCAGCATCGATAGCTGCCCAGTTCTTCTTAACAACGTCATCACCCTTACGTCCGTAAGTAGCTTTAGCAGCAGCCTTCATAAGCTCGATAGCCTGCTCCTCAGGAATGATTCCTGTAAGCTTGAAGAATGCGGACTGAAGGATTGTGTTGATACGTGTTGGTCCCATGCCGGTCTCAATACCGATCTTAACACCATCGATGGTGTAGAATTTGATATTGTGGTTAGCGATGAAAGCTTTAACCTGTCCTGGAAGATGTTTCTCAAGTCCTTCCATATCCCAAGCACAGTTCAGAAGGAATGTACCTCCGTCAACAAGCTCCTGTACCATGTTATATTTGTTAACATAGGACGGATTATGACATGCAACGAAGTTTGCTTTGTGGATCAGGTATGTGGATTTGATCGGTTTCTTACCGAAACGAAGGTGAGACATTGTAACACCGCCGGACTTCTTGGAGTCATAATCGAAGTAAGCCTGCGCGTACATGTCTGTGTTATCACCGATGATCTTGATGGAGTTCTTGTTAGCACCTACAGTACCATCAGCTCCAAGTCCCCAGAACTTGCAGTTTGTTGTTCCCTCTGGTGTTGTAACAAGTGGTGCGCCTGTCTCAAGAGAAAGGTTTGTAACATCATCAACGATACCGATTGTGAATTTCTCTTTCTCAGTGTTCTCATATACTGCTACGATCTGTGCAGGTGTTGTATCTTTGGAACCAAGTCCGTAACGTCCTGTAAAGATCTTAACATCGCTGAACTTGCTGTCGCGAAGAGCTGCAACAACATCAAGATACAGAGGCTCGCCAAGAGCTCCTGGCTCTTTTGTTCTGTCAAGAACAGAGATCTGCTTAACTGTATCCGGGATTGCATCGATAAGAGCCTGTGCACAGAATGGTCTGTAAAGACGAACTTTAACAACACCGACTTTCTTGCCAGCTGCCATAAGGTAATCGATGGTCTCCTCGATGGTATCGTTTACGGAACCCATAGCTACGATGATGTGCTCAGCGTCAGCAGCTCCGTAGTAGTTGAACAGTTTGTAGTCTGTTCCGATCTTCTCGTTAACTTTGTCCATGTACTCCTGAACAACTGCCGGAAGAGCGTCATAATATGGATTACATGCCTCTCTTGCCTGGAAGAAGATATCCGGGTTCTGAGCGGAACCTCTCTGACATGGATGGTTCGGGTTCAGAGCACGGTTACGGAACTCTGCGATTGCGTCCATATCTGCCATATCTTTCAGATCTTCATAGTCCCATGTCTCGATCTTCTGAATCTCATGAGATGTACGGAATCCGTCGAAGAAGTTGATGAATGGAACTTTTCCTTTGATTGCTGCAAGATGAGCAACCGGTGTAAGGTCCATAACCTCCTGTACAGAAGACTCACAAAGCATTGCACATCCAGTCTGACGACAGGCCATAACGTCGGAATGGTCACCGAAAATACAAAGTGCGTGGGAAGCAAGTGCACGGGCAGATACGTTGATAACTCCCGGAAGCTGCTCACCAGCGATCTTGTAAAGGTTCGGGATCATAAGCAGAAGACCCTGGGAAGCTGTGTAAGTTGTAGTCAGGGCACCTGCTGCCAGAGAACCGTGAACGGCACCTGCTGCACCTGCCTCAGACTGCATCTCTGTAACCTGTACTTCCTGTCCAAAGATGTTCTTTCTTCCCTGAGTTGCCCACTCGTCTGTAGCCTCAGCCATTACAGATGAAGGGGTAATCGGGTAAATAGCAGCTACATCAGAAAAAGCGTATGATGCATGAGCGGCTGCATGGTTACCATCCATGGTTTTCATCTTTCTTGCCATTGTTTTTTCCTCCTTAAAGGTTTGTTAAAAAATATATTATTTAGGCTTATGAAGGCCTAAAATTCCATTGGTTATTATATCATAGATTCCCAGTTATGTCCATTTTCTTTCATTGTTTTTTGTATATTATCCTGTACAAACGCCGTTATCTTTTTCACAAATAAAAAAGAGCTGTTCGGAATTTTCCCTCTCCAAACTGCTCTCCTTATCATCTCATACGCTTATCCCAACTCACATCCGGGAATCACTTCTCCTCTTTTCCGAAAAGATCCTTCATGGATTTCCGACGGAGCATTGTCCACAGCTGATCCTGGATCTCCTGAAGCTCATCATGTGCATGGCAGGGAACTCCGTCCTGTCCGTTCCTTGGACACTGATATGTGCCGTTCAGGCACTCAATGATGGACATATCCGGATCGATCGCACTGTATATCTCATATAATGACAGTTCTTCCGGATCTCTCTTCAGCGCGTAACCGCCATGAACTCCGCGGTATCCTTCCACGAGCCCTGCATTCTGAAGCTTCTTCAGTATCTTGTATGCAAAGGGTGCTGTGATCGATTCCCTCTCACAGATCTCGCTGACGCTCAAACGCGGCTCCCACATCAATGCGCGGATAACCCGCATCGCATAATCGCTTTCTCTGGTGATAAACATTTTTAACCTCTCTTCTGTTCAACTAAGCTGCTGATTTATGATAGTTTCCGCATTCCATCCGATCTGCCACGTTCCTGGGTGTTTCTGATGTGCCAGAGAGCCGGATATCCATATCCCCGGAATACTTCATTACCACATACGACAGTATAACCCATTTTTTTATATAATAAAAGGTTATTATTTTCCTGTGATTCATAGTAATCCCCTGTTTTTCCTTTATTTAGCCGAAAAAAGGAAAATACAGCTTGCAAATTTTTCAGTTTACGGTACAATAGGAAACGATTGTAATGCTTTCGTATGTAATTGAAACGATATTTATTTAATGAAAAAAGAGGTATGATATGATTTCAGCAAATAACATCACACTGCGCGTTGGAAAAAAAGCGCTGTTTGAAGACGTTAACATCAAATTTACAGAGGGTAACTGTTATGGATTGATCGGCGCCAACGGCGCAGGAAAATCTACATTCCTCAAAATCCTTTCCGGTCAGCTTGAGCCTACCAAGGGCGACATTGTGATCACCCCCGGTCAGAGACTTTCTTTCCTACAGCAGGATCACTTCAAATATGATGCTTATCCGGTTCTGGATACTGTCATCATGGGTAATGAAAGACTCTATCAGATCATGAAAGAGAAAGAAGCCATTTACGCAAAGGAAGATTTCACAGACGAAGATGGCATCCGTGCCAGTGAGCTTGAGGGTGAGTTTGCAGAAATGAACGGATGGGAAGCAGAGTCCGATGCTGCTACTCTTCTCAACGGTCTCGGCGTCGACACCGAGTTCCACTATACACAGATGGCAGACCTTACCGGTAGTATGAAGGTCAAGGTTCTTCTTGCACAGGCTCTTTTCGGAAATCCTGATATCCTTCTTCTTGATGAGCCGACCAACCACCTGGATCTTCCTGCTATCGAATGGCTGGAGGAGTTCCTGATCAATTTTGACAATACAGTTATCGTAGTATCCCATGACCGTTATTTCCTGAACAAGGTCTGCACACATACTGCTGATATCGATTATGGCAAGATCCAGCTTTATGCCGGAAACTACGACTTCTGGTTTGAATCCAGCCAGCTTCTGATCAAGCAGATGAAAGAGGCCAACAAAAAGAAAGAGGAGAAGATCAAAGAGCTCCAGGAGTTCATCTCCCGTTTCAGCGCCAATGCTTCCAAATCCAAGCAGGCGACTTCCAGAAAACGTGCCCTGGAAAAGATCCAGCTGGATGACATGCGTCCTTCCAGCCGTAAATATCCATACATCGACTTCCGCCCGAACCGTGAGATCGGAAACGAGGTCCTCATGGTGGAAAATCTGTCCAAGACCATTGATGGAGTAAAGGTTCTGGACAACATTTCCTTCACTCTTGGTCGTGAAGATAAGGTTGCCTTTGTGGGCGCCAACGAGCAGGCCATCACAACCTTCTTCAAGATCCTTACAGGTGAAATGGAGCCGGATGAAGGAAATTACAAATGGGGCGTTACCACTTCCCAGGCATATTTCCCGAAGGATAACACACAGGAATTCGATAACGACCTTACTATCACCGACTGGCTGACACAGTACTCCGAGATCAAGGACGCAACCTACGTCCGTGGATTCCTTGGCCGTATGCTTTTCCCTGGTGAGGATGGTGTAAAACGTGTCCGTGTTCTTTCCGGTGGTGAAAAGGTTCGCTGTCTTCTTTCCAAGATGATGATCTCAGGTGCCAATATCCTGATCCTGGATGAGCCAACCAACCATCTGGATATGGAGTCTATCACAGCACTGAACAACGGACTGATCAAATTCCCGGGAGTGATCCTTTTCACCTCACACGATCACCAGTTTGTACAGACAACTGCAAACCGCATCATGGAGATCCTTCCTAACGGCAAGCTGGTAGACAAGATCACCACTTACGACGAGTATCTTGCCAGCGACGAAATGGCCAAGAAGCGTCACGTATTCCAGGTTAACGAAGAGGACGCACAGGATAACTAAATCCCATGCTTCTGTAACAAAAAATCTCCCCTGCTTCCGCCTTTACAGGCAGTCAGGGGAGTTTTTTTATCTGTTTTATATGCGCTTACTCCATGGTGATCGGAGCAAGCTTGCCCTGTGTTACATCCAGAAGATCTTTAAGCGGTACCTTCAGGGTAAGGCCTACTCTTCCACCACTTACATAGATCTCATCAAAGTTTTCGGCAGACTGGTCAAACACCACCGGATAATTTTTTTTCATTCCAAGAGGGCTGCAGCCTCCGCGGATATAGCCCGTGATCTTTGTAAGATCCTTTACATGGATCATATCTACTGTTTTTTCGCCTACAGACTTTGCGGCTGCCTTACGGTCCACCTCTTTCTCGATCGGAACTACAAACACATAGTAGCCGCCGCTTTTCCCTTCCATGACCAGGGTCTTAAAGGACTGATCATGAGGGGCTCCTGTGATGTCTGCACAGTGGATCCCATCTATGAACTCTCCACAGTCATATGCGATTGCTTCATATTTTACTTTTTTTCGATCCAGCATTCTCATCGCGTTTGTTTTGGCTTCTTTTCCCATTTCTGTCACTCCTCGGATTTTTCTCAGTTGTCTTTCCACTCATCAAGCTCATCCAGGTCCTCATCATTCATCAGATCCGGATCATCCCTGTAATTTCCATATTCTTCCTGCTCATCAAAATCCGCCATATTTTCAATATCCATCCGACGTCTTTTCTGCTGCAGTTTTTCAAAATCTTCATAGCTGTCCCTGTTTTCCGACTCATCAAAACGATCATAGTCTTCATGATCCTCCGGATCTGCATAGCGGGATCTGCTTCCCGTTCCTGCATTCCTTCGTTCCCTGGTGCTGCTGCTCTGGCTGTATCTGCGGCCTCTTCTGTCATCCGAAGCATAATTTCTGTCGGATGTTCTGTTTCTGCCGGATGTTCCGGAAGTGCTTCTTCTTTCAGTGGAACTGCCTTTGCTGTTTCTTTCGCTTCCGGATCTTTTTCGGCTGTCTGCATAATTTCTTTCTCGTCTGTCAGAGTTGCGTCCTTCTCTGTCAGATGGTCTGCGGGAACGTCTTTCACCCCGGCTTTCCCGGTCATCGTTTGCCCGGTTTTCGTATGTATATCTGTGATCGTCCCTGTTACGGTCAGAGGTGTATTCACGACTGTTTCCTCTACGGTCCCTTCCTGCCGGCTTCCTGGTCTCCTCCGGCAGAGTTCCATCGTCGTCATCCTCTTCTTCGTCATCTTCCTCATCGTATCGGTCTTTGTTGATGGCGAACTGGATCAGCATACCAAGGATCGCAATTCCCGCTGCCATACCGACGCCATATGGAAACTGCGCCAGCCCTGCGATCTTTGCAATGGATAATCCTGCCAGAACACCACCCAGTATACTGGTTCCGACAATGATCACTCCTTTCGCATAACGCATAGCAAGTACTCCCAGTCCCACGCCGATAAGGATGCACAGGAAAAAAGAAAAAGAACTGGTCGGATGGACCAGATAGATACTCAATGTTATTCCGATACCAAATCCCAGTACAAAGATTCCTGCCCTGTAGATCAGAAACGAAACAACAGCCAGTACGATCCCCAGTCCCGCCATGGCACCTGCGATCACCATTTTATCCTGAACACCGGACATATAGGTTACACCAAAGCCGGCGCCTGCTCCGATGATAAATCCAAAGATCATCATCCAGAACCGGAGGATACGATATCCCAGGATACAGTTCAAAAGCCCGAAAACGCAGAGCACTCCATATACGATCACCATCAGCTGGCTGATCTGTTCCATACCTCCTGCTCTCTGCAGTATATCAAATCCTCTTGACAACATATCCATATTCATAACTTACTCCTCTCTTTCCAAAACCTCCGGAAATCTTCCCGAAGATGTTTCAGAAAATAAAATATATGGTATAAAAATTATCCATCACTCCATAATGATACTCCACCTGACCAAGTCCGTGAAGTTTCATATAATACTGTGCCACATTCTGTACCACGCCATCATCCAGCAGTTCCTGACAGGCTTCGGAAAAAGCTTCCTGACTGCCAAACTTGAAACGAACTACAGCCGCACCATTATCCAGTCTCATCTTACAATAATCATATATGTCCTGCCAGCTGTAATCTTCAAAGTACCCCTGGTTCAGCACATAAAAATCCAGATTCTTCGCAGTACATGCCGGAACTGTCAGTTCTTCCGATGGTGTATAGGTTTTTTCATATTCTTCCGGGAAAGGGCAGAGATAATCGTAAATGATCGTCTTATGTTCTTCCAGCTGTGCGGCATCTCCATTTAAAAAATCCGGCTGATCCCCATTGGTAGCATCTACATAATAATACTCCTGGCCTATTTTTACAATATCCCATGCATGACCCTCTGTACTTCCTTTTGTGCTTCCGTCCACATAAATACAGGGAATATCCAGCCTTTCCAGAAGATACTGGACAGCTCCTGCATATCCGGCACAGACTGCGGATTTTTTCCAGAAAACACCTGCTATGCTCTGATCATCCTCCCCAGTCTGATACTGGGTATGGTCAATAACATACGTATAAACAATGCGTACCTTCTCGTAATCACCGGCATCCTCCGGGATCAGGGCTCTGACCTCCTGAAAGCTCTGCTCCATGGCCGTCTGTATCTCATCGATCTCGCTGTCTGTATAAGTATAGCCCGGAGTAAAAACGCAGTAATCACTGTCTGAATACGTAGTTTTGTAGATTTTTTCATGATTGTGGACCCAGAATATCTCCGGGTGGTCTTTCAATACTGCATGATAGCTTCTGTCAATACTGTCATCATCGGAGATTGTCAGATAAAACTCCTTTTCCCGGGCACGGATTCCTTTCAGCAGCTCCCGATATACTCTCTGCTCTTCTTCCGTAAGCTGTTTGAAATAATATTCCTGATGCCCTTCTTCGCTCTGGGCAACCTCCATCTGACGCAGTTCCTCTACTTCCTTTGGTTCCCCTGAAATAATGCTCTTTGCTATGGATTGGATCTGATCCAGTGCCCCTGCCGAAGCGCTAAAGGGCTGAAGGATCACTGCGGCTGTAAGCACTGCGGCTGCCATGGGGCAGAAATTTCTTTTTTTCATAATATCATGTCCTCTGTCTAAAGCAGCGATTGTAAGAAAGGGCAGCCTCCCGTGGGAGACTGCCCTTATCTTCAATCGCTGTCCCTTAGTTTTCCATTTCCAGTGTTTCTACATCATTATCAAATGTATCCACTGCATCATCCATGGTCTCCTGATCCAGAGTCAGCGTCTCAACTTCATCTTCTTCCTCATCCTCCTGCAAAGCCGTATTCTTAAAATCTGCAAGAAGATCACTGGAAACAGTATCACCGGATGCCAGTGCATCCTTCAGTGCATCAGATCTAACCACATCCGTGAGGAGCTTTTCTGCACTCTCCTCTGTCAGAACATCATTCTCTGTAGCTGTGGTCTTATTTTCCTCCGCTGTTGTATCCTGATAGAAGGATGGCTTTCTGATATAACGGAAGCTTGCACTGTATGCCTCACCAACCGTTACACCATTCTTGCTTGAGGAACAATGTACTGCGATCCAGTCGCCGGAATCCGTCTTTCCGCACAGGATACCAACGTGGTTGTTGCTTCCTGCTTCCGGTCCTCTCTGGAATACCAGATCTCCTGGCTGTGCATCTGCTTCGCTGACAACACCGGCCTTCTCCCACTGGTCAGAGGTTCCGTCTCCAACTGCTGCCTGCATTCCCTGATCCTTATATCCATTGATCACTGCCCAGGTAACAAAGCCGCTGCAGTCCAGACCATATGCACGGAGCGTACCGGAGCTTCTGCTGCCGTCTGCAGATACCTTCTCAACGGAGCCCCAGCTTGGATCTTCTCCGATCACCGTAGATTTACCGCCCCAGAAATATCCGACCTTACCAACCAGTGAATACGCTGCGGTGATAACATCTACACGATCCTCAGAAACATTGTCTCCCACGCTTTCACGGACAAAGCCTTTGGATGCGGTAACTACCGCACAGAGAAGCTTACAGTCTGTTTCCACATATTTCTTAAGGACGCTTCTGTCTTTCTTTGCAATATTGTTCTTCTTGATGTAGTAGTTGATCTTACGATTTCCGTAGGATATCTTGGTAATATCCTGCTTGTCCCTGACGATGGGGTTCATCTCCGCAAAAATCCTTGCCAGATCATCCTTGCAGGATGCATCCAATGTAAATGACGTTGCTCCTGCTTTGCTCTTTTCGTAAATATAAACAGCAAGGATATCCTGCCAGTTTCTTACCAGAAGTGTATTTTCCGTATCGGTAAGCTTGTTCTTCTCTTTATATTCTCTTTCGATCTCTTCCATTACAGAAGCAAAATCATCAGAGAAGGACAGATGATAATTGCTCTTAAGACTATCCAGATAAAAATCCTTGCCCGCATGGAGATTGGATACCATATTTGTCACATAAACAGGATCTCCGATCTGTGTTGCTGTGGCGTTATTTCCATCTGTGATCTCTGTATTCTTGTTATCTTCCGTGCTGCTATCATCTTTTTTGTTATCTTTTTTGTTATCACTGTCGTTCTTGTCGACAGCTGCAAGCTTGGCTTCTGCCTCAGTCAGGATCTTATAATTCGTAACCTTGGCCTTTTCTGTATTAGACAGTGCCTCATAAGCTGCACGTACGCTATCTATCTCCGCTTTATCTGCTGCTGTGATCGTTCTGCCTGCCAGTGCTTTGATCTTCCGGATCACCGCCTGTACCTTTGCAGAGTCATCCCTGGCCGGTGTTGCCGTCGGTGCAGGTGTTGCCGTTGGTGCAGGTGTCGCTGTCGGTTCCGGTGTTGCCGTTGGTGCAGGTGTCGCTGTCGGCTCCGGTGTTCCCGTCGGCGCAGGTGTTGCAGTTGGCTCCGGTGTTTCCGTCGGCGCAGGTGCCGGTGTATCTGTTGGCTCCGGCGCTGTAGTTGGTTCCGGGTCAGGTGCAGCAGTTATTTCCGGTTCCGGTGCAGCTGTCGGCTCCGGTTCTGCCGGAACTTCTGGTTCCGGTTCACTTACCTCGCTCCCGTCTCCTGAAACACCTTCCTCAGCAACAACATTATCTGCTTCCTCGGCGGCTTTTACTCCGGTTGGAACTGCCAGTACCATAGCTGATAACATCGTGATGCAAAAAAACTTATTCAGGTACTTGTTCTTCATATTTATTAAGATGCTCCCTTCTTTCCTTGAACATCCCTTTACTTCCCCTATAATAAAGGTCTGCCTTAAACCGTTTGATAACTTAAAGTTTAATTCAATTTATTTTAGCATACGAAAATCGTGAAATCAACTGTTCTGGTAGGATATCTCCTTCAATTCATCTATTTTTCACTTTTTATTCACATTTTTGTAAGATTTTTTAGAGTTTACCATAACGTAAAAAAGCCACAGTGCTCTCACACACTGCGGCTTTTTATATACTGTCAGACAGTCACTGCCGGCTGTCCGCCCATATGAAACTGTTTTCTGACACAGAGCTGAAAAATTCCCTGTACAACCTGATAGCACACCCGAAGGATAAAACGGATGTCATCGGCAATGCACCGCGGGCTTTCCAGATAATATGCATGACGCTCACGGATATATTCCACAAGTTCCTCAAAGCTTTCAAACTGCTTCGCTTCTTCCAGCTGGCTGTCTGCTGCGCCGCTGAGGATGCATTCTCTCAGGCGGTTTTTCAGCTCAGCTTCATAAGAATTATGTGCTGCAAGATTTCCTTTGTATGTTTTGTTATGAGGAAAAGTAAAATAATCAGCCATATAATGCATGACCTCACCGAATCTTCTCCAGTATACTCTGGCATTCTCTTCCTCCGGGTTCTTCTCGACAAGCGCCCTCATCTTATTCTGGAGGTGATCGAATGTTCCGAAAAACTCATGTCTGGTGGTGAGAAACGATGGTTTCAGATCAGGCATGATATTGCCCAGGCAAAACGCTTTTCTGTGCTGCTGGAGACTGTACACCTCAGACATCTGGTCAGCCAGGTATCTGCCTAACAGTATATGTGATTTTTTACGCAATTTTTTCCCTCTTCCTTCTTTCCTGATCCAGATCCTGACCGGTCAACAGTAATTTGGTTCCGCCCGGTCCTCTTCTGGGATCCATAAATTATCCGTTTACCGGAACCAACTTTACTATAGCACTGTTTTTTCAAATAATCAAATAAAGATTATGTAAATTTAATCCAGATCAAAAAGCTGCCGCTGCTTCAGATCAATAGATGCCCAGACGGTACTTGTCTTCGGTTCTCCGTAAAGATAAACCGTGCTGGAAACCAAGCAGCATATATAATTCACTTTTTGTTCCAATCCCTCCGTCAAGTCCAACACTGTTGTGCGCAGCTTCAACCAGGGTCTTTGCCCTATCTTCAGTAACTCCTCTGCCTCGCATCTTTTTATCATGCCAGATCTTTCGGATCCTATTTACTCCAAGCGCGATCACATCTTTTGGCAATGGTGCTTTTTCAAGCACTGCCAGGCCGCTTATTGCATCAAATCGTGTGTATAATCCCAGATATTCCGGGAAATGTATTGCAAGCCATCTCTGGATCCTGTTTGCAGATATGTTGTGCTGCTTCATGATTCTGTCACGGCTGTATACCAGGTCTCTTATTTCGGCATAAATGCCTTCTGGCATGTATG